>NZ_DHEI01000155.1:16609-25189 GCF_002399805.1 Flavobacterium sp. UBA4854 | reverse complement strand
GCAATTCTAGTTCTAAATCCTAATAAAATGGCAATTGGAGCTAAAACTTCGCCAATGTAAACCGCATAGCCAAATGCGCCCATGTTTTCTACAAGGAACGAAATTCCGTGAATCAGTTTAGAAACACCGTGAAAAAGCATTAATCCGCCAGTACTTAAACGCAATAGCAATAATCCAAGGTCTGTGTTTTTTGAAATCATAAATAATTTTGTTTAGGTTAAAAATTTATATCAATTGGGTTTGTAAGCCGACTAAAATACAAAAATTTCCTATTTAAAAACAACATTATTTAAAACAATTCCAAATAACTGTTTTTAGGCTATCACAAAGCGTATTTTGAGCTTTAAAACTTAATGGCAATCTT
Source organism: Flavobacterium sp. UBA4854 (assembly GCF_002399805.1). Classification (NCBI taxonomy): domain Bacteria; kingdom Pseudomonadati; phylum Bacteroidota; class Flavobacteriia; order Flavobacteriales; family Flavobacteriaceae; genus Flavobacterium; species Flavobacterium sp. UBA4854. The sequence continues at coordinate 24,825 of NZ_DHEI01000155.1, read as the reverse complement.
TCCAATTGTTCGTCCTGACTCCAAAAGTTCGTGCGCTTTCTTAAGATTTTCGGCTGAAAGTCCGTTTAAGGTTGTATTTAAAGTTGTTTTCAAAATACCATCATCCAACAAATCTGCTACGATATTTAAGATATTATGCTGTTCTACCATATCTTCTGTTTGGTACATAGATCGGGTATACATTAATTCCCAAGAAAAAGACACACTTTTGCTTTTTAGTTTGGTTAATGCAACTGGATCGCTGCTTCCTGTAATAGAGGCAATATGACCCTGAGGCTTTATCAATTCGACCATGGTATCCCAATAAGCATTGGTATCTACAAAATCTAAAATAAAGTCAACATACTCAAAACCAGCATCTCGAACAGATGAGACAAGGTCTTTATGATCTACCACAAAATCTGCTCCTTGCTGTTTGCACCAAGCAATTGTTTCTGGACGCGACGCTGTTGCAATAACAGTTAAACCCGCTATTTTCTTAGCCAATTGAATGGCAATCGAGCCTACTCCTCCTGCTCCGCCAATAATTAGAATCGATTTTCCTTTGTCTTTATCTGCCGTAATTCTGATTCTGTCAAATAAAATTTCCCAAGCGGTTAAGGCGGTTAACGGAATTACAGCTGCTTCTTCGATCCTTAACGATTTAGGTTTTCGGCCCACAATCCTTTCGTCAATAATCTGATATTCGGCATTGCTCCCCTGTTTGGTAATATCTCCTGCATAATATACAGGATCTCCAACTTCAAACAAAGTAACATCTTGTCCGACAGCCTGAACGATTCCGACAGCATCCCAACCAATAATTTTGGGAGTTTCAAGAACGGTATCTTTTGCGCTATTCTGGCGAATTTTAAAATCGACTGGATTTACTGAAATCGCATCAATTTTAACTAATAAATCGTGTGGCCCAGGAATTGGTTTTACGGCTTCAAATTCGATAAAACTTTCTGGGTTTTCTATGGGTAATGATGTTTTAAATCCTATTGCTTTCATTTCTTTTTAATATTTAAATTAAAACTATACTACAAAGATAAGACGAGTTGAAATCTCTTAATTGGTATATATTGAGTGTATATTTGTATATATTAAGCACAATGTGTTTTTTGTTTCACGCAGATTTTACAGATTATAGCCGATTCTGCAGATTTTTTATTTAAAATCTGCTAAGATCTGCTCAAATCCTTTAAAATCTGCGTGAAATAATTTTAAAGACTAAATTTGCTAAAAATACTACACTATGAATATACGAAAAGCCGAAAAATCAGACTCAAAATATATTGCTCCTATATTATTATTAGCAATGGAAGACATTATCTATAAATTTATTGCAAAGGAAGATTACGCTTTAGCGAAAGATTTTCTAGAGCATTTTGTTGAGAGTGAAAATAATCAGTATTCTTATCAAAATTGTTTTGTGGCAGAAGAGAATAACGAAATCATTGGCGCAGTAAATATTTATAATGGTGGAGAAATCGAAGAATTGCGCGCGCCTATAATCGAATACGTTCGCAAACACCACAATCCTGATTTTGATCCAGAATTGGAAACCCGTGCTGGAGAATATTATATTGATTCTTTAGGCGTGAATCCGAAATATCAGGGAAAAGGAATTGGTTCTCAATTATTGCAATTTTTGATTGATAAATACGTTCATAAAAATAAAGAGGTTTTAGGTCTCCTGGTTGAAGAGGACAATCCGAGTGCTAAAAAACTGTATTTAAAGCTTGGTTTTAAAGTAGTTGGAAACAAAACTTTGGTTAAGAAGAACCTAGAACATCTTCAAATCAAAAATTAATTATAGAATGAAAAACATCACAATATTAGAAGCTGGTTTAATTTTAAGAATAGTTTTAGGAATAACAATGCTTTCGGCCGTAGCAGACCGATTTGGAGTTTGGGGCGCACCGGGATCTAACGCAGTCGCCTGGGGAAATTGGGAAAACTTTGTTATCTACACACAAACCCTAAATTCTTTTGCCAACAGAGCCACAGCAGAAATTCTGGCAGGAGTTGCTACTTTCTTTGAAGTTTTACTGAGTCTTTTACTATTATTTGGTTTTAAAACCAGACTTGCCGCTTTGGGAACTACCTTTTTAATGTTCTTTTTTGCTTTTGCCATGTCGGTTTCCGTTTCTGTAAAAGCGCCTCTTGATTATTCTGTTTGGACAAGTTGTCGCGGCGGCTTTACTATTGGCTAATATTGGAAAAACGTCTTACGCTGTTGACAATAGAATATAGTTTTCGATAAAAGCGTTCTAGAAACTTTGTCAAAGTTTAAAACTTTGACAAAGTTAATCGCTTCGAAAAATTCAGCTCAAAAAATATCAATTCACATCTTTTTTCGGAAATAAATTCGTTTTGGAAATTGATCTTCTATGCTTTTTTCCAAATCAAATTCTTCGTAATGTCAATAATCGTAATATGTCGATTAAAGCAGTATCTGCGGCAAAAGCTTTCACCCAGATTAAATCATGTTTTCGCTGGTAAGCAATTTCTTCGGCACGTTTAATAAGCGCTTTTAAATCTTCTTCATCAAAATAAATAATCTCACTTAGATTAATTGCTTTTGACACTCCTAGATTTTCGTTTAATATTCTCGACGAATCCAATTTTAAATAAGATTGTGGTACTTCACCAAGATATGCCATTAGAATTTCGATCGAAAAATCATTCTGAATTCGAAACAATTCTTTTTGAGAAAGATGGTGTTCTGCATATTTTTCTCCCAAATCTTTTTCCTTAAATAAATTGGTATAAAACTGAACGGCTTTTTCTTCCATCCAAGAGACATTGTCGTTAATGATGACAACAAATTTTGCAATTTTACTCATTTCTTTTCCTTTTTAATAAAAGAGCAAAGTTGTACCGATTATAGGTCTGAAAAAAGAGCGATACGGCTTCAAAATTGTGCAAAATGTCGGAAACCTTATTTTAATCGTTTTGTTTTTTCCGATATTCTAAAGGCGAAATTCCTTCATAGTTTTTAAAGAATCGTCCAAAAACAGATTGATCAGTAAAATGAAGCAAATCGCTTATCTGATTGATGGACATTTTTTTATGCTGCAATAAAACTTTGGCTTCCAGAATCACCATTTCGCTAATCCAGTCACTCGCAGTCTTACCGCTGTGTTTTTTAATGACTTCAGACAAATATTTTCGGCTTACATTTAGTTTATCAGCATAATACTGTACCGTTCTAAAATTCAAAAAGTCCTTAAATAACAGTTCTTTAAATTGTTCAAATAAAGGATTGTGCGTTTCTGTAAAGCTCTTTTCTTCCTGAATAGCATCAATTTCATAAATTAAAATATATAGATAACTTCTCAAAATAGAAGCTTGATTCTTAGATCTGTTTTCTGATGCTTCTTTAATTAAATTAAAAATGCGTTCAAATTTATTTTCATCTGTTTTTGCAAGTTGAGACAAATGACTATGATGGTTTTCAAAGAAATCATATTGGGCAAGAAAAAACACATTTGTCTGATTTTCGAGAAAAAAATGTGGCTTAAAAAATATAATGTCAATTAAAATTTCGTCATCGTTTTTAGAAAAACTCCTAATTACAGATGGTCCCAAAGTAATAAGAGCGGGAGCATGAACGACTTTTCTTTCGAGTCCAGTCTGCATGATTATACTTCCTTTTCTCAGAAATTCAATTGCATAACTTTCTGCACGATAAGGTTCGCTGATATAAGGATGCTCGCTGGTCTGGATATAGAAATACTCTTTCTGGTCTGCATTAGAAAACAAACTTTTATGATGCGTTAAGGAATAAGTGAGGATTTTATTCTTCAAGACTGCTTTTTTGGGTAATCATTATCATTTCAAATATACCACTTTTTTTAGTGTTCAGTTGCAGTCTTTACGGTAAGAACGGCTAGCTTTGACAAAGTTTCAAACTTTGACAAAGCTTCTCGACTCTAAAGCTAACTGCGACTGAGACTGAAAACTGAATACTAAAAATATTTTTAAGGTATATTTAAGGTCATAAAGCTGTTTCTAACAAATTTGTATTCGTAAATTAGCAAATACAAAAACATATCTTAAATGACAATACTTACCTTTACGCTTATAATGATTCTAGGAGCTTTTTTAGCTGGTTTTATCGGTTCATTATCAGGCTTGGGCGGAGGAATTATCATCATTCCGCTTCTCACAATTATTCTCGGTGTCGATATTCATTATGCCATTGGAGCTGCTTTAGTCTCTGTTATCGCCACTTCTTCTGGCTCTGCTGCAGCCTATGTAAAAGAAGGAATTACCAACATGCGAATGGGAATTTTTCTCGAAATCGCCACTACAATTGGAGCAGTTTGCGGAGCATTGCTTTCGACTATTGCACCTACTTCTTTTATAGCCGTTTTGTTTGGTTTAACGCTGATTTTCTCTGCTATTAATTCGCTTCGAAAAAAAGAAGAACATATTGTTTTAGAATCTAGTTCGCTGGCTAAAAAGCTAAAATTGGACGGAACTTATCCTGCTCACGATGGCGAAGTCATAAAATACGGAACCAAAAATGTTATTGGCGGTTTTAGTATGATGGGTGTTGCCGGAATGATGTCTGGATTGCTCGGAATTGGTTCTGGTGCTTTTAAAGTAATTGCAATGGACAATATTATGCGCGTACCTTTTAAAGTTTCTACAACAACCAGTAATTTTATGATGGGTGTTACGGCAATGGCAAGTTCTGTAATTTATATTCAGAAAGGATATATTGAACCTGGAATCTGTATGCCAGTTGTAATTGGAGTTTTGTTTGGCGCTATGGCTGGAGCCAAAATATTGGTACGAACAAATCCGAAGAAATTGAGAATATTTTTTGCCTGCTTGATTTTTGTTTTGGCAATAAACATGATTTATAACGGACTAAATGGAAAAATCTAATATGGTACAGGAAGAAAAATTTGGAGAAAAAGATTTTCAGACAATTATAGGAAACCTGCTTCGTTACGGAGTTTGGATTTCGTTATCGGTAGCCTTCATTGGCGGAATTGTTTATTTGATTCATAACGGAAATCAGATTGAAGATTATTCTGTTTTTAAAGAAAACGACCGAAACATATTTGAAGTAATCGCCGCAATTTACAACGGAGCAATTCAAGGAAACGGAGAATCGTTAATATTTACAGGAATTATTTTCTTGTTTATGACACCTGTTTTACGCGTGCTGCTTTCGTTATTTTCATTTTTATTGGAAAAAGATTATTTATACGTTGGCATTACATTAATTGTAATCCTGATTATCATTATCAGTATTTCATTTGGTTTCTCACATTAAAAAAATTGTAGATTTTGGAATTTGGAATTTAAATATTGGAATTTTAAATTTAAAAACATGGAAATAGGAATAGACAGTTTTGCTTCGGCAATGTATGGCGACAACAATACTCTGAGCAGTGTTGATGCTATGGAACAGCTACTGCAGCGAATTGAATTTGCAGATCAGGCTGGTCTAGATGTTTTCGGAATTGGAGAACATCATAAAAAAGAGTTTTTAGATTCTGCTACGGCTGTTATTTTGAGTGCGGCGGCGGCAAGAACAAAAAATATTCGACTGGCAAGCGCTGTTTCCGTTTTAAGCGCTGCAGATCCTGTTAGGGTTTATCAAAGTTTTGCGACTTTAGATTTAATTTCAAAAGGAAGAGCCGAAATTGTAGTTGGTCGTGGTTCTTCTATTGAGGCTTATCCCCTTTTTGGATTTAATCTGAATGATTATGATAAACTTTTCAGCGAAAAACTAGACTTGCTTTTACAGATTCGTGACAACGAGTTTGTAAGCTGGGAAGGGAAATTTCGTCCTGCCATAAATAATTTGCCTGTTTATCCGAGAGCAATACAAGAGAAATTGCCTATTTGGCTTGGAGTTGGCGGTACTCCCGAATCTTTTATAAGAGCTGGATCACTTGGACTTCCGTTAATGGTTGCTGTTATTGGCGGACAAACACATCGTTTTAAACCTTTAGTTGATTTATATCGTGAAGCTGGAAAAGCTGCGGGCTATAAACCAAATGAATTAAAAGTCGGTTTGCATTCCCCTGGATATGTTGGCACTACAACAGAAAAAGCAATTGAAGAATACTATCCTGGTTATGCCGAATTATGGACTAAATTAGGATACGAAAGAGGCTGGCCACCCGTAACAAAAGGCAAATTTGATGGTTTAATTGATGACTTAGGTGTTTTAATTGTTGGAGGTCCGGAAAGAGCTGCAGAGAAAATCCTTCGTCATAGTGAAGCGCTTGGAGGCGTAGATCGATTTACTTTCCAAATGGATAATGCTGGATTAACGCATAAACAATTAATGAATGCGATTGAATTGATTGGTACAAAATTGATTCCTTTAATTAAGAAGGGATAGTTTTTTTGCCACAGATTGCACAGATTTAAAGGATTTTTTTCTTTTTTATTTTATAGATTGCTATGGTTATTAAAATTTGTGAAATTTTCACGCAGATTTAAAATGATTTTAGCAGATTAAGCAAATCATTATTTATGAAATTAAAAATCTGCACGATCTGCAAAATCTGCGAGAAAAGATGATTTTACTAATAAAATTTTAAAATCTCTTAAATAATTAAGTAGCGTCCAGCTTTAGCTGGATGAAAATATAAACAAAAATTAAAGGCTTTAGCCAAACATCACTAGTTTGGCTAAAGCCTTTTTTTTAAATCTTTATTTGTTACCTCCAGTTAAAACTGGAGGCAATTCAGAAGAATTATAATTTTAAGAACCTTTGTACTTAGAACCTTAGTATCTTAGCATCTTAAAAAAAAGCATCGCCAATTAAGACGATGCTTTTGTTATGATTTGCAATTTTTCAACGATAACAAACCAATTTAGAATTTATAAGTAAGACCAACTCTAAAGTTTCGTCCTGGTTCTGCCTGCCAATAGTAAGCTTGTAACCACTCATAATAAGAACCACTGTATAGATATTTGTCTAGTATATTAAATACATTTGCTGTTACTTTAACTTTCCCTATTTCGTAAGATAGTCCTCCATCTAGCTTAAAGTAAGTAGGTAATCTTTCAAGACCTTCACCCCAAGTATCTGTTTGACGTCCATCAAGGAATGTACCACCTATAGAAGCTCCAAAACCTTTTAATTTACCATTTTGAACAGTATAATTTAACCATGCATTTGCAGTATGTTTTGAATATCCAGGAACAATATCACCTTTTTCAATACCTTCTACATTAGATTTTGTTACAATAGATTCTGTAAAAGCATAATTTGCAATAAGATTAAGACCATCAAATATTTTTCCTCTTAAATCAAACTCAAACCCTTGCGCTCTTTTTTCTCCCAATACAATTTTTGTCGGATTCGACGGAGTACTTAAAGGATCACTAGTTAATTCATTCTTTTTCAAAATATTATAAACAGACAAAGTAGTATTCCAAGAACCGTCAAACCAATCTTTTTTGATACCAAATTCGACGTTATTACCTGTTAATGGCTTCAACTCACCATCTCTAACAACACCAGATTGAGGTGTAAAAGCTTGATCGTATAACCCGTAAACAGCAAAATCATTAGTGATAGAATAGCTTACTCCAAAACGTGGTGTAATATGACTATCTTCTTGCGGGTCGTCATAGCTGCTAGTCTGTTTAATCCATGTATATCTTGCTGCAAGTGTTACTCTCAGTTTATTTTCAAAAAATCCAAGTTCATCCTGAATATATCCTGCTGCATATTTTGACCCATAAAGTCCTCCTGCTCTTTGGCTTAAAGGTGTATCGTGATCAAATTGCGGAAAACCATTCGAAGGAGTTCCATAATTAGGGTTATAAATGTTAAAAGGATTATCAACAGTATCAAGATCATGAGACTGTCCCCAATCTGCCATATAATCTTTGTCACCTAAATCTACACCTCCCAAAACTTTATGAGAAATGGCTCCTGTATTAAATTTTCCATTCACGAAAATTTGTCCCAAAAACATATTACTATCTGCATCCCAAATACCCACATTTCTAATAATATCTCCGTTACCAATGTCTCCATTTGCAGTTGTTGCTGGCCCTACAGCAGATGGCCAAGAACTATATCCTTGCTGAATATATTTGAAATAAGAAGTCTGAGCTGTCAATTTCCAGTTTTCGTCAAATTTATGTTCAAATTGCAAATAACCACTGTGATCTTGAATATTAGTATCTGGCAAACCTGGTGCCGTCATGGTAAAATCACGTGGCAAAGTAGCATAACCACC
>NZ_DHEI01000155.1:1839-16421 GCF_002399805.1 Flavobacterium sp. UBA4854 | reverse complement strand
TCAAAAGTCAATTTTGTTCTATCATCAAATTGGTATGAAATAACTGGCGCAATAACATAACGGTCATTGTGCTCAAACGGACGATGAGATCCTTTCTTTTGTGCTGCTCCATTAAATCTATAAAGCAATTTTCCTTTTTTATCTAATTTTCCGTCAAGATCGACACTCACTCTATAAAAATCATAACTTCCGCCAAGAACGCTTACTTCGCCTTTTGTAACTCCTGTCGGTTTTTTAGTCACCACATTATACAATCCGCTTGGATCACCACTTGAAAGCATAAAACCAGCTGGTCCTTTTACAAACTCAATATGATCTACAAAACTCATATCTTCAGTTAATGGTCCCCAGAAAGAAGAAACTACATTAAATCCGTTTCTAAAAGCTTGAATTTGAGAACCTCTCATTGTAATATTGGTATACAAATCTCCCCAATGCTCCAAACGAACGGCACCACTCACATTTCGGATTACACCGTCGCTCATACTCGTAATTTGCTGATCTTTTAAGGTTTGACCGCTTACAATTTGTATGTTTTGAGGGATTTCTAAAACTGGCGTTTGAAGGCGTAATGACAATGAAGGCTTATCTTGCTTGTATTTATTCTTTTTAATCACCACTTCATCAAGATCTTCCTGACTTTCTGAAAGAGAAAAATTCTTAGTTGTTACTTGTTTTGAATTAACTACGATTTTATCCTCAATAGGCTGAATTCCTACTCCATTTAATACGATAGTATAAGTTCCTGGTTTTACATTTTTAATTTCGTAATGTCCTGAAACAGTCGTAATATCTGAATATTTTGTTCCTTTTAAAGCTACAGCAATATTTTCTGCAGGTTTATTGCCACTCAAAGAAACTTTCCCGTTTACAGTTCCAAGCTGTTGTGCCATCATATTTAATGAGCTCAAAAGCAGCACAAAAAAGTAAACTTTTGGATTAAAAATTATTTTCATTTGGTTTTGATTTTAAATTGAGCGACAAAAGTATGTGCTAATCTCAACTTTTCCAAATTATTTTTATCCATTCTAAATAAATACAACAAAATAAAGAAGATCAGTAGAAATAATTCTAAAAACTTTAATTCTCAGTTATTTCCTGATAATATTAATCTGCATTAAGTACCAAACCAAAATCTATTTTTATCTTTATATTTCGAAATTTCACAAACCCAAACAAATAACTTCCTGATATGAAATCAAATACCATAAGAAAAGTTGCCATTGTCGGCTATAACAGAATTCCTTTTGCAAGAGCTAATACAGCCTATTCTAATGTGGGAAATAAAGAAATGATGACCACAGCACTCAATGGTCTTATTGATAAATACAATCTAAAAGGAAAGTTATTAGGCGAGGTTGCGGGAGGTGCAGTAATTAAACATACTTACGACAACAATTTAATTCGAGAATGTGTAATGCAAACCAGTCTAGATCCTGCAACTCCAGCATGCGATTTACAGCAGGCTTGCGATACCGGAATTGAAAGCGCTATTTATATTGCCAATAAAATTGCACTTGGGCAAATTGATTCTGGAATTGCTGGAGGTGTAGATTCGATCAGTGATATGCCGATTGCAGTAAGCGAAAAACTAAGAAAAATTCTTTTAGAAGCAAGACAAGCAAAATCATTAGGTTCAAAAATAAAAACGTTTCTAAAACTTCGTCCAAAAGATTTATCCCCATTAGTTCCGAGAAATGAAGAATCTCAAACAGGACTTTCTATGGGCGGACATACTGAGATTACAGCAAAATATTATAAAATATCTAGAGAAGACCAAGATGAGTTTGCTTTAAGAAGTCATTTGAATATGGCAAAAGCCTATGATGAAGGTTTTTTTGATGATATGATTACTCCTTTTAACGGATTAGAAAAGGATAATAATCTTAGAAGAGACAGTACAATTGAAAAACTAGCAAAATTAAGACCAGCCTTTGATAAAGTAAATGGTACTTTGACTGCAGGAAATTCAACACCTTTAACAGATGGAGCTTCTTGTATTCTTCTGGCTAGCGAAGAATGGGCGAAAGAGCAAGGGCTTCCTATTTTAGCTTACATAGCTTTTGCAGAAATTGCAGCAATTGAGTACGTTAAAAATCAACAAAATCTTCTGTTAGCGCCTTTATTTGCTGCTTCAAGAATGTTGGAAAAAGCTGAATTAAATCTTCAGGATTTCGATTATTATGAAATTCACGAAGCTTTTGCTGCTCAAACTTTAGCAACTTTAAAAATCTGGGAAAGCCCAGAACTAAGTGCCCAAATAGGTTTAAAGAAAACTTTAGGCGCTATTGACCGAAATAAACTAAATGCAAAAGGAAGCAGTTTAGCAGCCGCTCACCCTTTTGCTGCAACTGGAGGACGAATTATTGGCGTAATGGCAAAACTGCTTAACGAAAAAGGTTCTGGAAGAGGCTTAATTTCTATCTGCGCCGCAGGTGGTCAAGGAGTTACCATGATAATCGAGAAATAATTTTTCAAAAATATTTCAATTCAATTTTATAAATCTGCTGAATCTGCTAAATCTGCGGGAGTAATTTTTGCTCGCAGATTTAGCAGATTTTTTTTATTTAAAATTTCCCTAAAAGATTTAAATATATAACTGCTAAAAGTTTTTGTTTCACGCAGATTTAGCAGATTCAGCAGATTTTTTTATTAGAATCTGCAATAATCTGCTTAAATCTTTTTTAATCTGCGTGAAAAATGTAAACATGTAACTCTACTTAAAATTCTTTTTTTGCTTAAACATATTCATACAAAAACTACTAAATATCAATATTTTATACTAAATTTAGTTTTCTATTTAAGCTTTTGTATCAATTCATTTTAAACCACTAAAAATGATGGAATCAAAAATACCCGAAGGTCCTCTTGCTGATAAATGGAGTCTTTACAAGTCTAAAGCCAAATTGGTCAATCCTGCAAACCGAAAAAAACTAAATATTATAGTAGTCGGGACGGGTCTTGCGGGCGCTTCGTGCGCGGCTTCTCTTGCTGAACAAGGATACAATATAAAATCTTTCTGCTTTCAGGATTCTCCACGACGCGCACATTCTGTTGCCGCTCAAGGCGGCGTAAATGCTGCCAAAAACTACAAAAATGATGGCGATAGCACTTATAGAATGTTTTATGATACTATAAAAGGTGGCGATTTTAGATCTCGTGAAGCCAATGTTTATCGTTTAGCCGAATGTTCTGCTCATCTTATTGACCATGCAGTTGCACAAGGGGTTCCTTTTGCAAGAGAATATGCGGGATATTTAAACAATAGATCTTTTGGAGGTGTTCAGGTTTCTCGAACTTTTTATGCTAGAGGCCAAACCGGACAACAGCTTTTATTGGGCGCTTATCAGGCCTTAGAACGTCAAGCATCTTTAGGAAAAGTTGATTTGTATACTCGTCACGAAATGCTTGAACTCGTTGTTATTGATGGCAAAGCCAAAGGAATAATTGCTCGAAATCTTGAAACAGGAATTTTAGAACGTCATGCCGCCGATGCTGTCGTTTTGGCCTCTGGAGGTTACGGAAAAGTATATTATTTGTCTACTTTGGCAATGGGTTGCAATAGCTCTGCACTTTGGAGGGCGCACAAAAAAGGCGCTTATATGGCAGGCGTAAGCTGGATTCAGTTTCACCCTACTTCACTTCCACAACATGGTGAAAACCAGTCAAAACTGACTTTAATGTCGGAATCGCTTCGAAATGACGGGCGTATCTGGGTTCCTAAAAAAGCCGCAGATGAACGAACTGCAAATGCCATTCCCGAAGAAGAACGCGATTATTACTTAGAACGCCGTTATCCTTCATTTGGAAATCTAGCGCCAAGAGATATTTCGTCAAGAGCGGCAAAAGAAAGAATTGATGCCGGTCATGGCGTTGGACCTATGAAAAATGCGATTTATCTCGATTTCTCGGATGCCATTAAAGCGCAGGGAAAAGATAAAATCGAAGCCAAATACAGCAATCTTTTTGCCATGTACGAAAAAATTACAGGCATAAACGCTTATAAAGAACCAATGCTGATTTCACCCTCAGCACATTTCACAATGGGCGGACTTTGGGTTGATTATGAACTTATGACTACTATTCCTGGTCTATTTGCTTTGGGCGAAGCCAATTTTGCCGATCATGGTGCTAATCGCTTAGGTGCAAATTCGCTGCTACAAGCTTGTGTTGATGGCTATTTTATTGCGCCATATACGATCCCAAATTATTTGGCAAGCGAATTAAATTTACACAAACCAGATATTTCGCATCCAGCTTTTGAAGAAGCTGAAAATACTGTAAGAAGACAGTTAGATCGTTTTTTACACACCAACGGAACACTTTCTGCAGATTATTTCCATAAAAAAATCGGACGTCTTTTGTATGAAAAATGCGGTCTTTCGCGAAGCAGACAAAAATTGGAAGAAGCCTTAATCGAAATTCGAGAACTTAAAACTTCTTTTGAAAAAGATCTCAGAATTACAGGCGATAACACTTTAAATAGCGAACTAGAAAAAGCTGGACGAATAGCCGATTATATAGAATTAGCTGAATTAATGTGCTACGACGCTTTACAGCGCGAAGAATCCTGCGGTGCACACTTTAGAGAAGAATATCAAACCGCCGACGGAGAAGCTGTCCGCAACGATGATGAATTCTGCTACGTTTCTGCCTGGGAATGGAAAGGTTTAAATAACGAACCAGAACTTCACAAAGAACCTCTAACCTTTGAATCAGTAGAACTTGCAGTGAGAAGCTATAAATAAATGGTGAATATTAATTGTGAATTATTAATTCACAATACTCATTCATAATTAACAATTCATAATTAACAATTATCTATGAAACTTTATCTAAAAATATGGCGCCAATTTAATTCTTCAACTAAAGGAGAAATGACAGATTACGAAATTGATGGAGTATCTGAGCATATGTCATTTCTGGAAATGTTAGATCTTTTAAATGAATCGCTTATCCAGCAAGGTGAACGTGTTATTGAGTTTGATCACGACTGCCGTGAAGGAATCTGTGGTCAATGTGGTGTAATGATAAACGGACGCGCTCATGGTCCTTTAAAAAATACTACAACCTGTCAGCTTCATATGAGAAGTTTTAAGGATGGAGATACTATTTATATTGAACCTTTTCGCGCTAAAGCTTTTCCTGTTCTACGCGATTTAAAAATTGACCGAAAAGCATTTGATTCTATCATTGCTTCGGGAGGTTTTATTGGCGCTGCTACGGGGCAGGCGCCAGAAGCAAACAGTATTCCGATTTCGTATGAAACTGCAGAAGCCGCTTTTGATGCTGCTGCCTGTATTGGATGCGGAGCTTGTGTCGCTTCGTGCAAAAATGCTAGCGCCGCTTTGTTTGTTGGTGCCAAAATAACGCATTTAGCGCTTTTGCCCCAAGGAAAATTAGAAGCCCAAACACGTGCAGTTTCGATGGTAAAACAAATGGATGAAGAAGGTTTTGGAGCTTGTTCTGATACAAGAGCCTGCGAAATCGAATGTCCGCAGGGTATTTCGGTGCTTTCAATTGCTAAAATGAATTTAGAATATATGAAGGCTTTGACTTTTAGGAAGTAAGTTTTTTTTTGCCACAAAGACGCTAAGTCGCAAAGTTTTTCTTTTTTAAGTTTTAAAACTTTGCGTCTTTGCGAGATTAAAATATACTTTAATATATTGCGCTTATCCTTCGACTCCGCTCAGGAAGACAGACAACAATTTAACCATTTTTTGAATAAAAAACTTTGCTGCTCTGCGTCTTTGCGAGATTAAATATACTTTAAATACATTACGTTTATTCTTCGACTACGCTCAGGAAGACAGAAAACACTTTAACCATTTTTTGAATAAAAAACTTTGCGGCTCTGCGTCTTTGCGAGATAAAAAAACTTAGTGCCTTTGTGTCTTAGCGGCAAAAAACAAACTTAAACCGTAAAATAAGGTGTCAAGATATCTTCAAAATTATAAAGTCCTTTTTCTTTTCCTTTTAGATTTTCAGCCACAAAAATGACTCCGTTTCCGAAGGCTTCTCTCGAAATCGATTCGTGTATTAAACGTACGGTTTGAAAAGGGAAACCAAAAATAACCTCGTGTTTACCAACTATTCCTCCTGCCCTAACAACATTTATATTTTCTTTATCGACATCAAGTGCTTCAGCGATTTTTACTGCTGTTCCAGATGTTCCTTCTTTGGCTTTAAAATGCTCTTCGTTTACTTCAATATCAACCCAAGGAGCAATTTTCTTTAAAAATTTCGCTGCAAACAATAAATAGTTAACTCCCAACGTAATATTTGGTGACCAAAATACTGTTGTTTTATCTGATAGTTTCTTGAGTAATTTTAGTTCTTTTTCCTTGTAATGGGAAATTGCCGAAATAATTTTCACTTTATATTTTGCTGCTGTTTCTCCATAAGTATAAATTCCTTCGTTAGAAGAAAAATCGATAATGACATCTACCGGATGTTTTTCTAATAATTCTTCAACAGAAGTATGAGAACTAGAATAGATTAATCCGGGTTCATCTGACTGGATTCCAAAAAACTCAGGAACCGATCTGTGTTCCAAAACATTGCTTTGTCTTAAAACCCATTCAAGGCTGAATTTTTTATTTTCTAAAAGTATTGAAGCTACTGATTTTCCAGTTTTTCCGAATCCGATTAATCCTATTTTCATAAGCATTTATTTTTTTATGGGCGAAGCGTGCCCGGTTGAAAATATTGATATTGTAAAGTGGCCAATATCAATCCTAATTTTAATTTTTTAAGGCAGTTTTCGAACCGCCTGTTCATAAAAATAGGAAAATCATAACAGAATAACCAACAAAATCTTCATTTTATAACAATAAAAATAGTTATTAGTACGATTTAATTTGTTAATACAAGATACAAGCGCCATATAATACTCTTAAACGTTCTTTTAAATTATTCTATTTAAAATGTTAAAAAATGACTTTAAAAAAAAGATTTGATGATATACAAGTAAACATATTTTAACTAGATTTATGACCTGATATCCCCAAATTAATATCGTAAATAATGGCTTACAATAACAATGGATTACTTCGTTTTCTTGATGCTCAAAACAAATTGTATTTAACAGCTCTGGACGAAATCAAAAATGGCAAAAAAGAATCTCCTTGGATGTGGTTTATTTTTCCTCAGATAAAAGGAATGGGTTCGAGTGATACTTCTAAATTTTACGAAATCAAAAATGCTGATGAAGCAATTGCCTTTCTTGAGCATCCAATTCTAGGAAAACATCTTGTAGAAATTACCTCAGAACTTGTCAAAAAAGAAGAAAATGTTGCTGATATTTTCGAAAGTCTTGATATAGAAAAGCTTCAATCGTGTATGACTTTGTTTGCAAGTGTTCAAAACAGCGAACCAATTTTTCAGGAAGTCCTGCATAAATATTTCGATGGTTCATCTGATTTTCATACGCTGCAGCTATTATATAGCAATCTTTAA
The DNA here is from genome assembly GCF_002399805.1 of Flavobacterium sp. UBA4854. Classification (NCBI taxonomy): domain Bacteria; kingdom Pseudomonadati; phylum Bacteroidota; class Flavobacteriia; order Flavobacteriales; family Flavobacteriaceae; genus Flavobacterium; species Flavobacterium sp. UBA4854. The sequence continues at coordinate 8,963 of NZ_DHEI01000155.1, read as the reverse complement.
AATTTTAGAAATATAGTATTGACAGATAAGATAAATAAGTCTGTAAAGACCTTTTTAACAAGGCTTTAGTGTCTTTATTTTTGGATAAAGTTCATTTTAAAAAACTTAACAAACTTTAATGTAAAATAAACTGCCATTTTACTATTTTTGGCCAAATTTTTAGAAAAATCTCAACAAAACAATATTTGCACAAATTAAAATTAATGAAAAAACTACTTTTTATAAGCATTTTATTAGTCCTTGCAATTTATGTATTCAGAGAAACGGTTTATAAACCTTATCTATGGAAAGAAGCTATGGAAACTCCAGAGCATAAACTAAAACTAGGAAGTTTTGTTTTTAGCAAACAAAGAGATGAAAATGGAAATAGTGGAACAGCAAAAAAATATTTTGTTTTTAAAGTCACCGAAATAAATGGCGATTATGTACGTTTTTCGATAGTTCGCAAATTATCTGAAAAAGGAACTAACAAATCTTCTGATTTTTCAATGTCAAGAGAAACTTATAGAAGTTTTAAACGCAATATCAAAAAAGTTACAGTAACAGGAATTTTACGTGAAGATTTAAATAAAGAAGGAGGACATACTGCAAACGATTATCTTTTAAACAAATATCCTTCGTTAAAAAAATCACTTTACTATTACGAAGAGATTCCTAAAACTGAAGAAAACATTAATGAACCTAAAGAATATTTTAATCTCATTTATTCAAAAGAGAAAATCATCGAGAAGAGGAAACTCATCCCATATATTGTCTCAGACAATAATATTCCTGAACTAGCAAGGCATTTATCTCAAAGAGTATGTGTAATTCTAAATTAAACTAAGAACTCCCAATCGTTATAATTGGGAGTTTTTTTTTGAAAGTTTTCATCAAAAAGAATCTCTTTCTAAACCTATTCTGAATAATTTTTTGAGAAACAACTAATAATTTTATTTTATTTAGAATTAATATAAATAAACTTTTATATTTGCCGCTTTCTGAGCAAAATTGAGTGGTTCTTTAAACTTACCCTCTATTGCTTTTTTCAAAGTAAATTTCATTTAATGAACAATAATGCCCGTTTCGAATTAGATCTTTTTCTTTCCTTTAAGAAAGGCGACGAAACTGCATTTAAGTTTTTTTACGACAAATATTTTAGAAGAATCCAGTCTTTCAGCGTTCAGTTTATTTATGATCAAGACGAAGCTGAAAATCTTGCTCAGGAAGCCTTACTACATCTATGGCAAAATAAAGAAAACGTAGAATCTGTTAACGGAATTCAAGCTTTCTTATTTACGTATGCCAAATCAAAATGCTTGAATTTAATTCGTCATAATAAAGTGAAGGATAAATTCAAAAATGACCTCTTAAACCACAAAGAAAGAGAATTGGATATCGAAGTTTTAAATTCGATTCAGTTCGACACTTTAGAATTAACCGAATTAGAACGAATAATTCAGGAATCTATCAGCGAATTGCCTCCTAAAACTCGAGAAGTTTTCATTAAAAAACGTTTCGAGAATAAAAAAAATGCAGAAATCGCCGAAGAGTTGGGAGTTTCCCTAAAAGCTGTTGAAGCCCATATGACAAAGGCTTTGAAGATTTTAAAAACCAAATTATCTGATTATTTGTTCTTGATTTTTATCCTTATTTATAATAATTAAGAATAAAAGGTAGGGTATTTTAATTCTGAGGTGTACTTATAATGGCGAGAAGTTTTAAAAAGCATATATGATATCGGAAATAATAAATAAATACCTTTCTAACGAAGCTTCAGAGCAAGAAGTTCAGGCACTTTTTGATTGGATTGAAGCATCTGAAGAAAACAAACAGCAATTTTTAAAGACTAAGAAAATTTGGGCATTAAGCACACTTTCTTCCGATTTAACAATTGAAACTATTCCGGTCATTCAAATGAAACCGAAAAACAAAATCAGACAGTATTTACAATATGCTGCAGTATTTTTAGTATTTCTAGGTTTGGGTACGACTATTTATTTATTTAATGGTCAGCCAGAAACTCCAAAAGAAATTGTTCTAGAATTGGGCGACGGCCGTCTGGAATATTTCTCAGGAAAAAACCAGACTGCTCTTTTAAATGACAAAGGCGATTTGATTGCCAAAAAATTTCCGACCGAGATTGTTTACTTTGGCAAAGTTCAGGATCATAAAGTAATTTATAATACGCTTTCAATTCCGTACGGAAAACGTTTCAAACTTAAACTTTCAGATGGTACCGTTGTGAGTTTAAATTCTGGAACAACTTTACGCTATCCGGAGCAATTTGGCTTAAACGGAAATAGAAATGTTTACTTAACTGGTGAAGCATTTTTTGAAGTTGCCAAAGACAAAATGCATCCGTTTATTGTTCATGCAAATCAAGCAGATATCGAAGTTCTCGGGACAACATTTAATGTGAGCGCTTATCCTGAAAACCCTACAGTTAATAGTACATTAATTGAAGGAAGCATTCGAATGTCTGAAGCTGTTAATCCTTCTAACGCTATTTTGCTAGAGCCAAACCAAATGGCTACATGGCAAAATAATTCTAAAAAACTGGTCTTAAAAGAAGTCGATCCAGCCTTTTACGCTGCCTGGACAAAAGGCGAACTTGCTTTTAAAGACACTCCATTTTCTACAATCGCTAAAATTATTCAGCGTACTTATGATGTTGAAATTATCAACGAAAATTCTGATTTGGCCAAACAGAATTTTACGGGTACGATTAAAATCAGCGAATCTAGTGTCGAGAACATTTTAGACCTGCTAAAACGTGACACGCCTTTTAATTATTCTATTCAACAAAAAACCATTACAATCACCAATCCGCGATAAATAAACAAACATGACATTTACGATACAACCCGTTTTAAGAAAAATTCTGTTTTTCTTAGCCATTCTCATATCTGGATTTAAAGGATTTTCTCAGAATAAACTCATAAATATTCACGTAAAAAACAAACCTATAAGCCTAATTATCAAATCTATTGAGGAACAAAGTGATTTTAGAATCATTTATAATGCAAAAAAAATAGACACCGAGCAGTTGGCTGATTTAGATGTTAACGATGCTACTTTAGAAGTTGCTTTAAAGAAACTACTTAAAGGCACCGATATCTCCTACTACATTCAGAAAAAGCAAGTTTTATTAACCAACGCTGCTCCTGTTGACAGATCTAAATCTGCTGTTCAGGAAACAGAACGCATCATTAAAGGAACGGTTTACAGCGCAAAAGACAGACAGCCTCTTCCTGGTGCCACTATTCGTGTAAACGGAACTGGAATGGGCGCAATAACTGATGCAAATGGAAAATTTGCTTATGAACTAAAAGGCGATAATATTAAAGAACAAACTCTTGAAGTTGCTTATTTAGGAATGGAATCGCAATCGCAAATTGCTGGCTACAAAAAAGAATTTGTCTTTTATCTTCAAGAAGTTACAGACGAATTGGAGCAAGTTATTATTACTTCTTCATACGGAACTACTAAATTAAAAGAAGAAATTGTTGGAAGCATTTCGACTTTGCAAGCCAAAGATATTGCGGTGGAGCAAGCTTCTGAAAGTTTTGACAAAATGATCACGGGACAAATTGCTGGAGTTATGGTAGAAAATACTTCTGGTATTGGCGGTCCTGTAAAAATTAATATACGTGGTCAAGGTACATTATCTTCTTTAAGCGGAGCAATTTCTGGAACTTCATCGCAACCGCTTATTATTGTTGATGGTGTTGTAATGAGCGAAGAATATGCAATTGATAGCAGCTTGTTTAACGGAAGCGGTGATTTTTCAGAAAACCTAGCTAATCCTTTAATGAAAATTGCTCCAGAAAATATCGAAACCATTTCTGTTTTAAAAGATGCCGCTGCTGTAGGTATTTATGGTGCCGATGGAGCAAACGGAGTAATTTTAATTACAACTAAAAAGGGTAAAAAAGGAAAAACACAATTTGGCTTTTCAAATCAGCTTGGAGTTTCTTCTGCCGTTAATCAAATTAAATACTTAAACGGAGAACAATATACTGAACTACGAAATGAGTATATGAAAAATACCACTCCTGGTTATGTTCCTGTTTCTTATAACGGAATAAATACAGATTGGTTTAATATATTAAATAGATCAGGTATTTATAACAAATACAATTTTAATGTTTCGGGTTCGACATCTAAATTTTCATACCGCACTAATGTTAGTTATACAAAAATCGATGAACCGCAAATTGGAAACGAAACAAAACAATTAAACGCAGGAATTAATTTAGGTTACAGCTCTGGTAAATGGGATATTAATTTAATGCTTAATCCTAGTTTTGTACAAAAAGATGCGCCAAATATCTTTTATAATTTCGCTTATCTTCCTACTCTCGCAGTTTATAATGCCGATGGTTCTTATGCTGATTTGGGTGTAAGCGGCGCAACCAGAGGAAATCCTCTAGCTGCTATTGAGCAAAATAAAAACGAAGCGCAAACTTTTGGTCTCTTAGGAAGCTTCAATGTATCTTATAAACTTAATGATAACATTAAATTTTCTACTCTTTTTGGTCTGGATTATACTGATAAAGACCAAGATCGATACTTTTCTGCTGCAAATGAAAGCGGACAGTTTAACGGAACTTTTGTTTTGGATAAAATTACCTATCCAGCTTGGGGACGACGCGTTATAAATCAGCGAAATTCTACTAAATGGAACTGGCAAGGACAAGCTTTATTCAACAAAAAATTAAACGAAAGCAATGAAATTGATGGTGTAGTTGGTTTTGAACTTGCAGAAGATAAAGCCGATTTTAATTTTAAATCTGGAGTAGGTTTCTTAAATCCTGAACAGATTCATAGTGTTACAGATGCTATAAGAGATGACAATCCAGATACGCCCGCAGACGAATCTAAAGGCGGTCAAACTTACAAAAGTGAAATTAGCTATAACTCTAGAGTTTCTTTATTTTCTCAGATAAATTATAACTACAAAAAACGTTATTTTTTATTGGCCAACTACCGTCGCGACCAGAGTTCTGTTTTTGGAGATGATACTAATGTGGCTCATAATGGAGGTTTTGGTGCTGGATGGATTATTAGTAATGAAGACTTTTTAAAATCTAACTCTTGGATTGATTTTCTAAAATTAAAAGCCAGCTACGGTACAACCGGAAACTCTAAAATTGGTTCTTATAGATCTAAAGGTCTTTATAATATAAGCCAAAACGAATACAATGGTTCTATTGGAGCAACTACTGGAGCTTCGCCAAATGGCAAATTAAGCTGGGAAAAAAACACAAAATTCAATGCTGGATTTGATTTTAATGTTTTTAAAAGAGTAGAATTAACATTAGAATATTATTATGATGATAAAAGCAATTTAATTGCTGCGAGAGACATTCCTACAGAAAACGGTTATAATTCTATTCAATTAAATGCTGCTAGTATGTACAATAAAGGTTTTGAACTTACTACAAGAATCAAATGGATAAAAAGCAATGCTTTTAAATGGACAACAGCATTTAATATTTCTACAATAAGTAACAAAGTAACTCATTTAAAAAGTTTAGGAAGCGATTATTCTCAGGCCAATATTGCAATGGCACAGAAAGTAGGTTACAGTACAACAACATTATGGGGAATTAAATGGGCCGGCGTAGATCCTGCAACAGGTAGAGATCTTGTCGAAAAAAATGGTAAAATTTACGATGCTAAAACCTACGGCGAACTATATACCGTTGCAGACTGGGAACCTATTGGAGACAAAACAGCAGATGCTTATGGAGGTTTTTACAACACTTTTACTTTCTATAACAATCTTACTTTATCTGTTAGAGGCGATTATCAAATTGGTGGTGATTTACTGGCTTCAAGCATTCTTATCGATCAATATAATGTAACAACAAACAGAAATCTTTCTGTAAATGCTTACGATTATTGGAGAAACCCTGGAGATAATGTTTCCCAGTCAGCTGTAACGCTTTCGCCTATTCTTCCAAACTTAAGCAAGTATGTTTATGATGCTACTTATATCAGAATCAGCAATATTAATTTAAGTTATAATGTACCGCTGAAAAATACTTTTCTAGACGCTCTTTCTGTTTTTGCAGATGCTACAAATGTGGCGTATTGGTACAAAGAAAAGAGCCCAAAAGGAATGAACGGAGTACGTGAGTACAATTATATTTATCCGCAAGCTAGAACAATTTCGCTAGGAGTTAATGCTAAATTTTAAGAAAATGAAATATTCAAAATACCTCTCTATTTTTTTTCTAATGCTTTCATTACAAAGCTGTAGTGACTTTTTAGAACAGGAACCAGGAACACAAACATCTATAGATGAACTTTTAAAAAACAAAACAGGAGTTTTACAGGCTCTTACAGGCCTTTACTCTGAAGTTGACGGCAATCTGCGTCCAGAAATATATGCTGTATATGCTGATCTGCAAGGTGGCAATATAAAATTCACGCCTATTGCAACAGGAAGTCTTAAGGGACAAATCACCACACCATCATTAATTGAACAAGCCTATTCTTTTAATGATGTGGCAATTAGTAGTGATTATAAATCATTTTATGCTAGCAGTTACGATATAATAAATCAGGCTAATTTAATTTTAGAATATACTCCTAAATTAACAGATGCTACTATTGAAGAGAAAAATCAAATACAAGCGCAGGCTTTGGCAATAAGAGCTTACACACATTTTCTTTTATCTCTTGTTTATGGTCAGGATTATAAATATACTACCGATGCATCGCATTTAGGGGTTGTTTATAGCACCGAATCTATTAAATCTGGCATACAATACCCAATAAGAAAAACTATGGCAGAAACTTACGATTTAATTATCACCGATTTAAAAAATGCCATCGATAATTATTCAGGCGCTACAGTGCTTGCTGGTCCAGAATATTCTTTTTTTAACCAAAAAAATACAAAAGCATTATTGGCAAGAGTTTATCTTCAAAAAGGAGATTGGACAAATGCTTATGAAGTTGCAAATGATGTCATTACCAATTCTGGCGTTGTTTTAACCAGCAAAGAAAGCTTAATTTCAGAATGGGCAAAACCAGATCTTCCAATATCAGAAATTCTGCTTGAATTTACACCTAGAAAAGATGGCGAAGGAAATGTGTCATCATCTATGTCTCAAACTTTTGGTTATACT
>NZ_DHEI01000155.1:0-1656 GCF_002399805.1 Flavobacterium sp. UBA4854 | reverse complement strand
GACTTAAGAAAACAATTGTTTCTTGTTAAACCGCTTTTTACTCTTGTAAATGGTGTACAAACTTATGTTGACTACAGTTTTACAAGAAAATATCAGGATAATGCCGGTTATGTGGCTTTCAGACTTAGCGAAATGTACTTAATTCGTGCCGAAGCTGCACTTGAAACCAACAGAGCCGATTTAGCAATGGCCGATATTAATATCATTCGTGCTCGCGCCAATGCATCATTACTAACCAATACAGCTAATCTTAAAGAAAACATCTTTTTAGAAAGAAGAAAAGAACTCTGTTTTGAAGGCTTTTTATTCTTTGATATTGCCAGAATGCATAAAGATGTTTCAAGAAATGACGGTTGTATGGCAACTGTTTGCAGTTTGACTTATCCGTCTTTAAAATTTGTATTGCCAATACCAACATTCAACACTAATCTTAACCCAAACTTGCAGCAAAATGACTCGTATTAAGATATTCAGTATATTATTTACAGCCCTATTATACATTTCATGTTCTAAAGATGATTATAAAATAGGCTCTGAAATTGATCCTTACTTAAGATTTAATTTTTTAGTAAAAAGCGATAACACACCTCTAGAATACCCAGCTGTAAACGGAAATTTAGTTCCGCAATCAACTTATGAAAACAAAGCCATAAAAACCTTAAAAGTTCCTGTAGCCTTAACCACACGTGCCTTAAAAGGAACTGTTACTGCCAATTTTAGTGCCGAAACAAATGGTGCTAGTGACAGTTTTAGCTTAAAGCCTGCTAATCAGCTTTCATTTCAGGGCAGTAAAATAACCGATACTATTTTTGTGTCATTCGATAAAAGATGGACTAAAGACCAAAGTATTACGCTAAAATTGGAAACCGTTTCTGATCCTGATATTCACATTGGAAATCTGAATACAGAATATTCAAACAATACTTTCAAAATCGATTTAACAAGCGTTGCTACTAATTATACATTTCCTGTAACGCAATACAATATAAAAGGCGAAATAGGAGAAAAAATAGATTTTAAAGTAAATTATCCAAATGGATTTTTTCCTGAAGAAATTGAAAATGCCGAAATTTTTAAATTTCAAAACGGATTCGAATATTCCTTAACACATGACGATTATGGAGATAACAGAACTTCTGTAAACTATCATCTAACTCTTTTAGAGGATCTTCAAAATGATGATGTTCGATACGAGTCAAAATTAACGTTAATCAATATTCCCAATTATACCGCTACAGGAAACATCAACTTAACTATTGCAAAACCAATAAAATCAGAAAGAGACGTTCAGGCCTATCCAGCATCTAAATTTACAGATCCTACCAATGCCTTTTTTTTAACGTATGGAGAGCACTGGTTTAATAATAATGGAAATTGCGCATGGATGACTTTCAATGCTTTAACATTTCCGATTATAGTTACAAAAGACGATCCGAATGCAATATTATACAGCGATAGAGGAACTACAAATCCTAACGATGATATTTATCACGATGCTTTCAAAATTGGATTTAATGTCGCAAGCGGAACCAACACCGTAAATTCTTTTGGTTTAAAAAGATGGTTCTCTAACGAAAGTAATTCTGCAGCGATCTCTCCTGGATTTAATATCACTTCTGCCTTAGAATTTTTCCCAGCAAATGGAAATAGTAAAAC
>NZ_DHEI01000151.1:25757-26446 GCF_002399805.1 Flavobacterium sp. UBA4854 | reverse complement strand
CTTTTTTGATTTTGATGAATTAAGAAATGAACCAAGCCTTGGTTTAAAAAGCTAACATTTTTATCAATTAAATCGTAGCCAATCAAAGCAATCTTTTTGTCTGTAATTGATGATAAAATATAGGCGATTTGGTATGCTTTGGAAGTTGTAATAAAAATTCCGCTTAAATCTGGATTTTCATCTAAAAAAGAAGTAAGCTTATTTTCTATGTTGGAATATTTCAGTTTTAATGTGGTTAAAGAATAATCAGGAAGATTTTTTTCGTCAAAATAACTTCTAAAACCTCGTTCCTTTTCCTGCATGTGAACGGCATTTTTCAAACTTTCGTCAATATGAATAATTGCAATTTGGCCTTTCTGAAGAATCAAATTCATTAAACTCGCGGCGACACGACCACTTTTGTACAAATCTTGTCCAACAAAACTTTTGATAGAAGAAGATTCGACCTGGTTGTTAAAAGTATTGACCATGATTCCCAGTTCATCATATTGATTTATGATTTCGATGGTTTCTTTATGGAAAAGCGGAGTCAATAAAACGGCATCAGGCGATTGAGAAATAATCGCTTCGTTAGTCTTTAAAAAAGATTTGGTGCTTTCTGGATTAAAATAATGTATTTCTATAACAACATTGTAAGCTTTAAATTCTGTAATTGCATCTTGGATTCCGTTAACGCAAGGAAGCCAGTA
>NZ_DHEI01000151.1:6158-25570 GCF_002399805.1 Flavobacterium sp. UBA4854 | reverse complement strand
GCAATTAAGTTGGGTTCATAATCAATAACATTCAAAACCTCATTGATCTTTTCGAGTGCAGCAGGAGAGACTTTTCCTCTGTTGTGCAGAACACGGTCTACAGTTCCTTTAGAAACTCCAGCCATTTGCGCAATATCCTTAATTGTGTACTTTTTATCCATATAGACAAATATAAAAACTTTGATTTAATAAACGCATTTTTTCTGTAAGAATTAATAAATGTGCTCGAGAACATAAAAATAGTGTGTTCGAGCACATTTTTATATTTTTTCTTGTTTTATAAAAATATAATCTCTAGTTTCGTGAAATCAAAACCAAAAAACTAAAATAAATCTATAACCAAACAGCACTTTAATTTATTGAAATAAAGTGTTTTAACACAAAGTGTTTAAGTGAAAAAAATTACGTCATTAGCTCCCGGCCGAACCTGTCTTTTTGGAGATCATCAAGATTATTTAGGGTTGCCTGTTATAGCCTGTGCGATAGATCGAAATATTAAATTGATTGCAACAGAAAATCAGACCGAGACATTTGTTCTGAATATGGTTGATATTAATGAAATTAGAGTTATTGATATACACGAGGCTTTCGAAAAATTAGAATCAAGAGATTATTTTGCTTCCTCATTGCGCGTATTGCGCAGACACGGCTGTAAGCCTACGTCTGGTTATGATATTACAATTACTGGAGATATTCCGATTAATTCGGGAACATCGAGTTCGTCGGCTTTGCTGATGGCTTGGATTCGTTTTCTGATAGAAGCTTTTGGAGTCGATCATGAAGTTACGCCCGAATTTCTTTCTAAATTAGGTTATGAATCTGAAGTTTTGGAACACGGAGAACCTGGCGGAATGATGGATCATTTTAGCATTGGCGTTGGAAATATCGTTTATATCAATACAAAAAAACCGTTTTCTTTTAATGTAATAGGAACAGAATTAAAAGGATTGATTACTGGAGTTTCAGGTGTTCCAAAGGAAACTATTGGTTTGCTTGGCGAATTAAAAGGCAATGCTTTAATGGCAATTGATCTTGTAAAGCAGAATTATCCACAGTTTGATTTAAATGCTGCTGAAATAGAGGATTTGGATAAATACAGAAATTGCCTTCCAGATCGTATGATTCCGTTTTTTGAAGCGGCAATCAAGAATTACTATTATACCAAAGAAGCGTTAAAGGAATTCGAAAAACCAGTTTTAGATCTTAAAAAAATTGGAGCATTAATGAATGGTCATCATGAAGTTTTGCGTGATTTACTGAAAATAACTGTTCCAAGAATTGATGCAATGGTTAACGCTGCATTAAAAGCAGGAGCATACGGAGCAAAAATTGTAGGCTCTGGCGGTGGCGGAAGTATCGTTGTAATTGCCGATCCTAAAAACGAAGACGCAGTTATAAAAGCGATTTTAGATGCTGGAGCCCAAGAAGCTTACGCGGTAAATGTTGATCCAGGAGTACGAATTATTGATAATATTGAAATTTAAAATAAAATGCATGACAGTTTAGTAATTCTAGCCGGCGGAGCTTCTTCTCGTATGAAAAAAGAAGCGGTTACAGATAATTTATCTCCAGAAGAAATTGTGCAGGCCAACGAAAGAAGTAAAGGTTTAATAGGTGTTGGTTCAAGCGGAAGACCTCTTTTGGATTATCTTTTATGGAATGCGAAAAAAGCAGGCTATAAAAACATCTATATAATAATAGGAGAACAAGGAGAATTATTTAAAGAGTTTTATGGAAGTAAAATAAAGGATAACGATTTTCACGGACTCAATATTTCATTTGCTGTTCAGTATATTCCTGAAGGAAGAGTAAAGCCTTTTGGAACTGCAGATGCTCTTTTTCAGGCTGTTGAGCAATATCCAGAATTAAATTCGCAGTTTTATTCGGTTTGCAATAGCGATAATTTGTATTCGGCTGAAGCATTGCGAGCTTTAAGGGAAACCGAAAGTCCGAATGCTTTTATTAGTTATGATCGCGATGCAATGGATTTTCCGCTAGAGCGTATTTCCCGTTTTGCAATTGCAAAATTGGACCAGAATAATCAGTTGTTGGATATTTTAGAAAAACCTACAGAAGAAGATTTGGAGCAATATAAAGATGCGGAAGGAAAAATACGTGTTAGTATGAATGCTTTTAAGTTTAACGGCAAGACCTTATATATACATCTTAAAAATTGCCCTGTTCATCCGGAGCGTGATGAAAAGGAGCTTCCGACGGTTCTTTTGAACTCCGTTAAGGAAAATCCGAATACAACGATCGGAATTCCGTTTTCTGAGCACGTTCCTGACCTGACTGCTAAAGAAGATATTGCCGAAGTAAAAACATATTTGGCAAAATATTATCCTGATTTAAATTGGAATAATAAAAATTAACAAAACTTTCATATCTAAATTAGAGAATAAGGAAATTTAATGTAGTACTTTTGTTTTGCAAAAAAAATGCAGATATTTGCATAAATTACGCAATCAATAATGTGAGAGTTGATTCTAATTTAGATTTTGAATTAAATAAATCTATAACTAAATCAACCAAAAATTATGACAAACATTCAAAGTACATTACAGCTGGAGAAAAAAAGTACCATTGTTCCGATGGTAATTTTGACCTTATTGTTTTTTATTCTAGGATTTGTAACCTGGCTTAACGGACCACTAATTCCGTTTTTTGAATTAGCTTGCGAACTAACTTCTTCGCAAGCCTATTTTGTGACTTTCGCATTTTATATTGCCTACTTCGTAATGGCAGTTCCTTCTTCTTATATTATTGAAAAAGTGGGATATAAAAACGGAATTTCTTTAGGATTATTGATTATTGCCGCGGGAGCTTTTATGTTTTATCCAGCGGCTTCAAGTCGTACATTTCTCTTGTTTTTATTAGCTTTATTTATCATGGGAACTGGTTTGGCAGTTTTGCAGACAGCTTCAAATCCGTATGTTGTTGTAATTGGCCCAAGAGAAAGTGCTGCTGCAAGAATCAGCGTTTTAGGAATTGCAAATAAATTGGCGGGTTTTGTTGCGCCAATTGTGCTTACTATTTTGGTTTTGTCTAATATGCAGGACTTTACCGCAGACAAAATTGCCTTGATGGATGAAGCTGCAAAAACTAGCGCATTAAATTCTCTTGCTTTGCAATTACAAACACCGTATCTTTATATGGGGTTGATTATTACAGTTTTAGCTGTAATGGTGAAATTTTCTCCTCTTCCAGAAATTGATTTGGGCGAAGATGGAAATGTGTCAGAATTGAGTGTTTTTAAACAAATTAAAAATGCTTTTCAGCACCCGCAGCTGGTTTTAGGAGTAATAACTCTAATGTTGTATTTATCTGCCGAAGTTTTGGCGGGGGATTCAATCGGAGCTTTCGGAAAACAATTGGGAGTTTACGGTGAAGAAGGGAATTTTTATCTCAAATTAACCTCATTTACCATGTCAGCAATGGTGATCGGCTATATTCTTGGTATAGTTTTGATTCCTAAATATGTTTCGCAAGTCACTGCTTTAAAAGTGTCTGGATTACTTGGTTTGGTGTTAGTTACGGCAATTGTTTTGATCTCTCCAAAGATAATGATTGCATTGCCTGGAACTCCAAATATACCTTTAGTAATACTTTTAGTGGCGCTTTTAGGATTGGCAAATGCATTATGCTGGCCGGCAATATGGCCAATGGCTCTGCAGGATTTAGGAGGTTATACAAAGATTGGAAGTGCTATTTTGATTATGGGAATTATCGGTGGAGCAGTTTTTCCACTTTTTTACGGAATGATTACAGAAAGTATCAATTCTGCAAATGTTGCAAAAAATATGCAAGAGGTTTCGAAAAGTGGAAATCAGTTAGCATATTTAATGCTGTTGCCTTCTTATGCAATGATTTTGTTTTATGCTGTTAAAGGGCATAAATACAGGAAATGGAATAGTTGAACAAAAAATAAAAATTAATATATCATGTTAAAAAGTAAAATCGACAAAGCAACAGGTTTCGAAAAACGATTCGAAAACATTAACACAGTTGTTTTCGAAAACTCAACAGATGCTTCAAAAGAAGTAGCGCAAGAAATTGCGTCTTTAATCAAAGAAAAACAAAAAGAAGGAAAGCCTTGTATTTTAGGATTAGCTACTGGTTCTTCTCCAAAAGGTTTGTATGCTGAATTAGTGCGTCTTCATAAAGAAGAAGGTTTGAGTTTCAAAAACGTAATCAGTTTTAACTTGGATGAGTATTATCCAATGGAACCAAATTCAATCAACAGTTATGTTCGTTTCATGAAAGAACTTTTGTTTGATCATGTCGATATTTTACCTGAAAACGCTCACGTTCCAGACGGACTTTTAACTAAAGAACAAATTGCAGATTATTGCCACGAATATGAAGCTAAAATAGAAGCTTTAGGCGGAATCGATCTTCAGATTCTTGGAATTGGAGGAAACGGACACATCGGATTTAATGAGTCTGGTTCGCTTCAAAACTCTAAAACTCGTTTGGTGGCTTTAGATCATATTACAAGAGTTGCGGCAAGTAAAGATTTCTTTGGTTTAAATAATACGCCAAGAACTGCGATTACGCTAGGTGTTAAAAAAATCATGGAAGCAAAAAGAGTGATTTTGTTAGCTTGGGGTGAAGGAAAAGCAAACATTGTAAAAAAATCTGTTGAAGATGAAGTTACAAACCGAGTTCCAGCTTCATTTTTGCAAGAGCACAACAATGCGGTTTTTGTTTTAGATAAAGAAGCTTCTTCTAAACTAACAAGAATCAATAAACCTTGGTTGGTTGAGAAAATCGTTTGGACAGACAAATTAACTCGTAAAGCAGTTTTAGGATTAGCATTAGATCTTAAAAAACCAATTTTAATGCTTACTGATGCAGATTATATCGAAAACGGAATGAGCGATTTGTTGGCAGATTCAGGTCCAGCTTACGATACTAACATTAAGATATTTAATAAATTACAAAATACAATTACGGGTTGGCCAGGTGGAAAACCAAATGCAGATGATACAAATCGCCCTGAAAGAGCAGAGCCAGCTAAAAAACGTGTATTGATTTTTAGCCCGCACCCTGATGACGATATTATCAGTATGGGAGGAACTTTCATGCGTCTGCAAGAACAAGGGCACGAAGTGCATGTAGCGTACCAAACATCTGGAAACATTGCAGTTGCTGATGATGAAGCGCTTCGTTTTGCTAGATTCGTGATTGATTACAACGAGAAATTCGGAATCAAAAGCGAAGAGGCAGATAATATCTACAAAAAAGCTGAAGTATTCTTGCAGAACAAAAAGAACAGCGAAATTGATATTCCAGAAGTTCGTTATATTAAAGGTTTAATCAGAAAAGGAGAGGCTAGAGCTACAAGTCATTTTGTTGGTCTTCCAGATTCTCAAATTCACTTTATGGAATTGCCTTTCTATGAAACAGGAACAATCGAGAAAAAACCAATTGGACCAGAGGATATTCAGTTGACGGTTGATTTAATTGAAAAAATTAAACCGCACCAAATTTATGCAGCTGGAGATTTAGCAGATCCACACGGAACACACAAAGTTTGTTTGGATGCGATTTTTGAAGCGGTAAAAGTTTTAAAACCAAAAGAATTCATGAACGACTGCTGGTTGTGGTTATACCGTGGAGCTTGGCAAGAGTGGGGGATTGACGAAGTTGAAATGGCAGTTCCAATGAGCCCTGATCAGGTTTTGGCAAAACGTCACGGAATTTTCAAACACCAATCTCAAAAAGACGGTGTTGTTTTTCAAGGAACAGACGCAAGAGAGTTCTGGCAGAGAGCGGAAGACAGAAACCGTGAAACAGCAGAATTGTACCACCAATTAGGTCTTGCGACTTATGCTGCAATGGAAGCTTTCGTGAGATGGCACTATTAAGATTCTAAGCTGCTAAGATTCTGAGATTCTAAGTTTTTTTAGTCTTTTAGAAAATTAGTAATAAAGCTTAAATAATATTTTTGAAGCAGGAAGAAGAAATGAAATAATATTCTTTTTTCTTGCTTCTTTTTTTGTTTAGATTCTAAGTTGCTGAGTTGCTGAGAAGCTAAGTTTTAATCTGTGAGAATCCTTTTATCCCGATAGTTATCGGGAGTGGCAAAAGAAAAAATAAATGGTAGTTTTGCATAAAATGAAATAAGCAGAAAATCTATTAAATCTTGCTTCTTTCTTCTTAAAAACTATGGATCAAGATAAAAAACAACTCATAAAATTAGCTCACACCAAAATGCCTTTCGGAAAATACGAGGGAAAATATTTGATAGATTTACCTGAATATTACGTGGTTTGGTATCATAATAAAGGATTTCCAAAAGGAGAATTAGGGCAACAATTACAATTAATTTATGAGTTGAAATTGAACGGATTGGAAGAATTGATTCGAAATATCAAAAAACAATATCCAAAACCTTAATTCAGAAAAAGAAGGTTAATTTAATTGTTAATAACTTAGATTCTATAGTTATAGTTTGTGTTAGTCGTTTTCTATTTTTGTCTGAACTAACAAAACAATTTTTTATGGAAAACAATTTACCTTCTTCAAATGCTGGTCAGTCGCTAGGTATTATCGCTTTAATTTTTGGTATTATAGGTGTATTGGCAGCATTTATCCCTTGCTTTGGTTTTATAGCTGTAATATTTGGCGTCCTTGCGATTGTGTTTGGAGCAATTGCTTTAAATCAAGCAAAAAAAGAAAATGCATCTACTTCTTTGCCAAAAGCAGGTCTTTATTTAGGAATCGCAGCAACAGTTTTTGTTATTATCTGGGTTGCTATTTTTGTAGGCTCAGTAGGTTCTATGGCTTTAGAACACAAAGATGAAATTAAGAGAGCTTTAGATTCTGTCAAAATAGAAAAAATAGAAACAGATGATTCTTTAAATGTAAAAGTACAGGTAGATTCTACTACAATAGAAACTACTGTAAAATAATTTCTTGAATAAATGTTTCTTTCTCAAGAAATTGATTCTTATAAAAAGATAAACGTAATTCTGGCTTTCCTAATTATGTTTGTCTTTTTTTATTGCTTTTTTCTTCCCTATTTAAATTTTGGTTTGCAATCATCCTGTGAAGGATTGCCTTTCGCATACTGTAAAAGCCGTGGTCTTACAAGAGCTTTTTCTCAAATCCTTCGATTTCATTTTCAAGAGGCGATTGCTTACAATCCATTTTCTATAAAAATTTTTTGTTTCTTTTGCTTTCAGCTTATTGCTAGGTTTTTGGTTAATTGGATCATTTCTTTTTCCATATTCAAAAAAGTATTAATTTTTGATGTATCTATAAGTGCAATTTCTTTCCTTTTTTGTTTTTATAATTTAATACTTCCTTATTAGAAATTAATTACATTGTGTTTTTTAGTTTTAGTTATGAATTTTTAGCTAATAATGATAAAAAGCATTCATTTTGATAATATAATTGATAGGGAAGTATATAAAATAAAATGTGCTTAAAATTTTAAAAATTATCTCATTCTGGAATTGATAAATTGTCTAATTAAATTTGTACTTTTGCCAAGTTTTTTACACAACTACTTACAAACAAACAACAGAATGAATCAAACAAAATATATTTTTGTTACAGGAGGTGTGACCTCTTCATTAGGAAAAGGGATTATCGCGGCATCTTTGGCAAAATTGTTACAAGGAAGAGGATACCGCACTACAATTCAGAAATTTGATCCATATATTAACGTAGATCCGGGGACACTAAACCCGTACGAGCACGGAGAATGTTATGTGACAGATGATGGAGCTGAAACGGACTTAGACTTAGGACACTACGAGCGTTTCTTGAACGTTCCTACTTCTCAGGCTAATAATGTTACTACAGGAAGAGTTTATCTTTCGGTTATTGAAAAAGAAAGAAGAGGAGAATTTTTAGGAAAAACGGTTCAAGTTGTTCCTCATATCACAAACGAAATCAAAGACAGAATGCAATTGCTAGGTAAATCTGGCGATTATGATATTGTAATTACTGAAATTGGTGGAACGGTTGGTGATATCGAATCTCTACCTTATATAGAATCTGTTCGTCAATTAGTTTGGGAGTTAGGTGAAAATAACGGAATTGTTATTCACTTGACATTAGTTCCTTATTTGGCTGCTGCAGGTGAATTAAAAACAAAACCAACTCAGCACTCTGTTAAAACATTAATGGAGAGCGGAATTAAAGCAGATATTTTGGTTTGTAGAACAGAGCACGAATTGTCTCAGGAGTTACGCCAGAAATTAGCTTTATTCTGTAATGTGAAGAAAGAAGCAGTTATTCAGTCAATTGATGCTTCTACTATATATGAAGTTCCAAACTTAATGCTTGAAGAAGGATTAGACGTTGTAGCTTTAAAGAAATTAGATTTACCTAAAAAAGCATCTCCAGATCTTAAAAACTGGAATACTTTCTTAAAAAGATTAAAAAGCCCAAAACAAACGGTAAACATTGGTTTGGTTGGGAAATATGTAGAAATGCAGGATTGTTACAAATCTATTTTAGAGGCGTTCATTCATGCAGGAGCTGCAAACGAAACAAAAGTAAACGTAATTTCTATTCACTCAGAGCATATCAATGCTGATAACGTAGAAGAGAAATTAGGCTCTTTAGACGGAGTTTTAGTTGCTCCAGGTTTTGGTGAAAGAGGTATTGAAGGAAAAATCGAAGCAGTTCGTTTTGTACGTGAAAACAACATTCCTTTCTTCGGAATTTGTTTAGGAATGCAAATGTCTGTTATCGAATATTCTAGAAATATTTTGGGTTATGCAGAAGCGAACTCTACAGAGATGAACGATAAAACGTCTCATCCGGTTGTGAGTTTAATGGAAGAACAGAAAAATGTAACCGATAAAGGAGGTACAATGCGTTTAGGTGCTTGGAAATGTGATATTAAACCAGACACTTTAGCATACAAAATTTACGGAGAAAAAACTATTTCGGAGCGTCACCGCCACCGTTATGAGTACAACAATAAATATGCTGATGAATTGCAAAAAGCTGGTTTAAAAGCTTCTGGAGTTAATCCTGATACAGGTTTAGTAGAAATCGTAGAGCTTGAAAACCACCCATTTTTCATTGGTGTACAATACCACCCAGAATACAAGAGTACAGTTGCAAATCCGCACCCAATCTTTGTAAACTTTGTGGCAGCTGCAGTAAATGCACATAAAAAACAGTAATTAATATTTTGAGAAACTTGTAACTTTTGAGACCAACTCATTACTAATAAGCTTCAATGAATAACTTTTTTAAATTATAATGGAAGAAAAAAAATTAGACCTCAATTCAATCATTGGTTTTGTATTGATCTTTGGAATTTTGATTTGGATTATGTACCAAAATCAACCTTCTGAAAAAGAAATCGCTGCTGAAAAAGCCAAGAAAGAATTAGTTGCTAAACAAGAAGCACAAGCAAAAGCAGATAAAGCAAAAACGGCATCATTACCAGCTGCAGCTGTAACTCCTGGAGATACAGTTCAATTGGCGCAATTGCAAAAAACTTTAGGAGGATTTGCTTATTCTGCAACACTTCCTTCTGCAAAAGAAGCTTTTACTACAATCGAAAACGAAAAATTAAGATTAAAGATTGCAAATAAAGGTGGATACATTGTTGAAGCTACTTTAAAAGAATTCGAAAGATTAAAAAAAGGTTCTGGTGAGTTAGTTGAGTTAATTAAAAATAATAACTCAAACTTAAATTTACAGCTTCTTACTACAGATAATAGAACATTAAATTCTAAAGATTTATATTTTGAGCCAACATTAGAAAAAATTGGTGCAGACCAAGTTCTTTCTATGCGTTTGAAAGCTGGAGCAAATGAATTCTTAGAATATAAATACATTTTAAAGCCAAACGATTATTTAGTTGGTTTTGATATTCGTTCTCAAGGTTTAAACAGAGTTTTAAATTCTGCTAAACCAGTTGATTTGCAATGGGATTTAAAAACATACAGAAACGAAAAAAGCGTTGCGTATGAAAACCGTTATGCACAAATTGATTACAAATACGAAGAATCAAAATACAATAACGTAAGTTCGCACGGGCAAGGTAAAGAAGAAACTCCTACAAAAGTTAGTTATGTAGCGTTTAAACAGCATTTCTTTACTACAATTTTATCTACAGATAAACCTTTTGAAACTTCAAAATTACAATCTGACGATTTAGTTAAAGATGATAAAATTGATACTGTTTTCACAAAACAGTTTAGAGCTAATTTGCCTTTAGCGTTTTCAAATGGAGAGATCGATTACAAAATGAATTTGTATATGGGTCCTGCAGATTACAAAACTTTAAAAGCATACGATAAAAACTTCGAAAAGATTATTCCATTAGGATGGGGAATCTTTGGATGGATCAACAAATGGATTTTCATTCCGTTATTCGGATTCTTAAGTTCAACAATCGGTTTATCATTAGGTATTGCGATTATTATCTTTACAATTATCATCAAATTGGCCATGTCGCCAATTACCTATAAGTCATTCTTGTCTCAGGCTAAAATGAAAGTTTTAAGACCTGATATTGCAGAGTTGGGAGAAAAATTCAAAAAAGACCCAATGAAGAAACAACAGGAAACAATGAAACTGTACAACAAAGCAGGTGTAAACCCAATGGCAGGATGTATTCCGGCATTGATTCAGTTGCCTTTCATGTATGCATCGTTCCAGTTTTTCCCTGCAGCATTTGAATTAAGACAAAAAAGCTTCCTTTGGGCAGACGATTTATCATCTTTTGACTCGGTGGTAAAATTACCATTCAATATTCCAATGTACGGAGATCACATCAGTTTGTTCCCAATCTTGGCGGCAATTGCGATTTTCTTCTACATGAAAATGACTTCAGGAGATCAGCAAATGGCAGCTCCTCAGCAAGAAGGTATGCCAGATATGGCAAAAATGATGAAAATCATGATTTATGTTTCGCCATTAATGATGTTAATTTTCTTCAATAATTACGGATCAGGATTGAGTTTGTATAACTTTATTTCAAACTTAATTACAATCGGAATTATGTTTGTTATCAAGAATTATATTGTAGACAGTGATAAAATTCACGCTCAAATTCAAGAAAACAAACAAAGAGAGCCTAAAAAGCCAAGTAAGTTCCAACAGCGTCTTCAAGATGTAATGGAACAGCAAGAAGCAGCAAAAGCTCAAGCACAGAATAAAAAGAAGAAATAATTCTAAATAAAAAAAATCTCGATTTATCGGGATTTTTTTATACCATTATACTTTATAATTAAGATTTTCGTTAAGCTTAAAAAATAGAATTTATTATGATCTCAAAAAATATCATATCTGGGGTATTATTCCTAATAACATTAATTTCGAATGCGCAGACAGAAAGTAACAAACTAGATACAGCTGGAAAAAAAGATGGATTTTGGAAAGGAACTTACGCCGAATCTAAACGCCCACGTTACGAAGGAACTTTTGATCACGGAAAAGAAACAGGTGTTTTTAAGTTTTTTGATGATACAAAAAAAGGAGATGTTATTGCTACAAGAGATTTTAGTGCAAATGATGGAGGTTCGTACACTATTTTTTTTGATCAAAATAAAAATAAAGTAAGCGAAGGAAAAGAAGTGGGAAAAGTACGTGATGGAGAATGGAAATATTATCACAAAGCTTCTAAAGTTTTAATGACAGTTGAGAATTATAAAAATGGAAAATTAGATGGCTTAAAAACTATTTATTACCCAAATGCTCAAATTGCTGAAGAGATGATGTACAAAAATGGTTTAAAAGAAGGAGCATATAAGAAAATGGGAGTAGACGGAACACTCTTGGAAGAATCTAACTTTAAAGATAACGAATATAATGGAGATGCCGTTTTTTATGATTCAGACAAATCGGTTGCTTCTAAAGGTAAATTTGTGAATGGTAAAAAAGCTGGAATGTGGCAGTTTTATCAGAAAGGAAAATTAGTGAAAGAAGTGAATATGAGTGATCCTAAAAACACGAATAAAGCTTCTGAAAAAGGCGCAGCGCCGAAAAAGTAGCAATCTAAAAAGTTCAGAATTCATTCATTAAAAAATAAAATAGGTAAAGAATAAATTGTTTACATTTGATTAACCAATTATTCTAACTAATGGATTTAAATGAACTTTTAGGACGATTTTTACTGTTGTTTTGCTCAATTTTAGTTCTGTATTTTTTCTCCAATAGAAAAGATAACGCAACCATAAATCCATTGATGGTTATTGTCGGACTTTGTACTTTTTCTCTTTGTTATCTTTTTACTAAAATCGAAATTGGTGTCGGAATAGGGTTTGGATTATTTGCCATTTTTTCAATACTCCGTTTTAGGACACAATCCTTTACAGTAAATGCAATCATCTTTCTATTTGCAACAATCACATTGTCTATTTTAGACATTATGTATCCGTTTGAAAAGATTGAATTATTATTATTCTTTCAGATCATAATCATCGGATTTTATATAGCAGCTTCAATTATTGTCAATAAGAAAGCGTCAAAATATCTAAATTCCGTTGATATGAAAATTTCTCTTGACGATAATTTTTCTTTAAAGACAGAGATAATTAGAAAATCAATTCAAGAGAAAATTAAGATTGAAGATTTTGATTTTAGAATTGTACTAATCAATACTGCAAACAACGAAATAGATTTATTAGTATTCTATTAATCGTTGAAAGGACGAACTTGTTTAATGTATAAATCTCTTTTTTCGCCCACAATTTTAAACTCAATATCTACAGGATGAAATTGGTTTTTGCGCCAATAACGATACATTTTGGTTTCAATTTTTTTGCTGACATCATATAGATTACTCATTTCTTTTCGGGTCAATAAAGGTTCGTTATTATTTAAATTTGAATTGGAAGTATAGTCGATATCAAAATCGGTTTCGTCCTTTCCGTCATTAAAATGATACGCTACAAATTGTTCGCAGATTTCGCCTTTTTCGGGTTTTACAACTGAGTTTTCTCCTTTTTGAACATTAACCGTAATTCCTGGAAAGTTTTCTCTAAATATATTTTTGGTAATAATTACGCCATTTGCTAGCTCGTCAGGAAAAGAACGATGCACTAAAACACCCATGACAATATTGTGCTGATCGATTCCAAAAAGCTCTCTTTCGTTATACGAAGCCTCGTTCCAGACGCTTGCCCATACTTGTTTGATCGCTTTTTCGAAAGTTTTGATCGAATCGCCTATAATTCCTGTTTTAGAATCGTACAATCCAGCACCATTAAAATCATCCAAATCTTCTGCGTTTGTAGAAGAACGAAATCTGAAGTTTTTGAATTTTGCATCTTTAAAAGCGATGTTTAATTTCGAAATTAATTCGGGATCGATAGGTTCTTTTTTAATAGCGTCTCTAATTTTCTTAAGCTGTTTATTGATCCAAATTATAGAATCTTTTTGCGGAAAGGCTAAAAGTTCTGCAATTAATGGAGAAATAGTAGGATTCTGAATATGCTTTGTATAATAGTAAAACGGAATAGCATGCGCATTTTCGGGTACTTTAAACGTAATTTCTTTTGAAATCGCAATTAAATACGCCATGTTTTGTGCTTTTGAACCAATATAATTAACTCCCTTTTTTGGAATTTCAGCCAAGTTCACTAATTCGGTAATGCTATTATCAATAATGAGCTTTTTCTTTTTTCCAGATGTTTTTACTGGAATCTTTTTGGTTGTTTCTTTGATGAAGAAAGTATCGACTTCTATCTTTAATTCTACTTTTTTAGAAAGCAGTTTTTTGATATTGTTATCTTTTTCAATATTGGTATAAGCCATAATGGGAATCTTTCTGTTTTTTCCTAGAAGAACCAAATGGCTTAAAGGCGTCTGGAGTTCATTTACAATAATTCCTCGCACATTTGGAAGAACATCAGGTGTTCCATCCAAAATAATGATTGCGTCAGAATTAGGCTTTGTGGATTCCAATTCCTTGATTTTGTATTTTTTTAGAATTCCAATATTAGTTCCTCTAACAACTTCTTGATATTTGATTTCGCCAAAAATATAATCTGATTTAACACACGGAATTTTGAATTTCTGTTCTTGATACCATTGCATCATATCGGGATTGTTCAAATAGAATTTTAGTTTTTCGCCAATAAATGTGGAATTTTTAACCATACCAAAAAAACGTTCAATTAATGGAACTGGCATATGATCAGATGCAGCGAGTTCAAAAATCCATTTGTCAGTTCCTTTTATGTGATTTAAATTTCCGAGAAGAAAATCTCTGTTTTTTTCTGTATCGCTGTAATTTTCATTATTAAATATTTCAAGATCTTGGCTATAGCCCAAATAATTGACAACGAAATCATAGTGAAGTAAAATAACGCTACTGTTGAAATAATACATTTTCTGTTTTCGCATATCATAAATCACTTTTACCGATTCGATATTCGAAAATTTATCAGACAAAGGTTTTCCTCTAAATGCCTTGTAAGCTTCATAATTTTGCAGGGACGCGCTAAATCGCTGCGCACTTAGCGAGGTTAAGATGAAAAGGAAGAATAAGCTGTAAATGAATTTTTTCATATAATACAAATAGATGATTAAATGTAATTAAAAAAAGAACTCATTGGGTGAAATTGTTTTTGTCAATTTTACACTGTCCAATTAAATTTAAATCTTTGCAAATCTGCTTTAATCTGTATAAATCTGCGTGAAAGTTATCGATCGAAAAAAGTATTTCACGCAGATTTTAAAAGATTTTAGCAGATCAAATTTGATTTTTATTCTATTAATTATTCGATTTCGTTCAACGAGCAAAAACAGAATAAGTTTTATCTACTGCGGGATTGCTTAAACTAATGAAAACCATGGTGAAATTTTCTATTATTTGGTGTACCTTTGCAACCTTAAAAAATTAAACATTTCAAAATGAAACGAGTAGTTGTTGGACTTTCGGGTGGAGTAGATTCTAGTGTTGCAGCATATCTATTGCAGCAGCAGGGATACGAAGTTATTGGCCTTTTCATGAAGAACTGGCACGATGATTCGGTTACTATTTCTAACGAATGTCCCTGGCTGGAAGACAGTAACGATGCTTTGCTTGTTGCTGAAAAACTGGGCATACCGTTTCAAACTGTTGATTTAAGCGAAGAGTACAAAGAAAAAATCGTTGATTACATGTTCAACGAATACGAAAAAGGCAGAACTCCAAATCCTGATGTGCTTTGTAATCGCGAAATCAAATTTGATGTGTTTATGAAAATCGCTTTAAGTCTTGGTGCAGATTATGTAGCAACAGGACATTATTGCCAAAAAAGTGAAATTGAAGTAGACGGAAAAACGGTTTATCAATTGATTGCTGGAAATGATGTGAACAAAGATCAGTCATACTTTTTATGCCAGTTGTCTCAAGAGCAATTGTCAAAAGCTTTGTTTCCTATTGGAGCTTTAACAAAACCAGAAGTACGCGAAATTGCTGCCGAAATGGAATTGGTTACAGCTGAAAAGAAAGATTCTCAAGGTTTATGTTTTATTGGAAAAGTTCGTCTTCCAGAATTTTTACAGCAAAAACTACAGCCAAAAGAAGGTAAAATTGTTCAGATTGATAAAAATGATCCGATCTATACTGTTGAGAAATCGGCTGAACTTTCTTTAGAAGAAAAATTAAAGTTAGAATCTCAAAAATTAGACTACATTCCAACAATGGGGAAAGTAGTTGGAAAACATCAAGGCGCACATTATTTTACAGTTGGACAAAGAAAAGGTCTAAATGTTGGTGGTACAACAGATCCTTTGTTTGTAATTGCTACAGATGTTGAAACCAATACTATTTATACAGGCATGTCAAGCCAGCATCCAGGTTTGTTTAAAAAAGCGCTTTTTGTTGGAGAATCTGAAGTGCACTGGATTAGAGAAGACATGACGCTGAAAGCTGGTGATAAAATGGAAGTAATGGCTAGAATTCGTTACCGTCAGCCTTTGCAAAAAGCTGTTTTATATCAGTTTGAAGACGGAATGTATGTTGAGTTTGAAGAACCGCAGTCTGCTATTACAGAAGGACAATTTGTTGCTTGGTATTTAGAAAATGAATTAGTTGGTTCGGGAGTAATTTCTTAGCTTTATACTTTATTTGGGAGTAAATCCCTTAAAGGTATAAATTGATGAGATGTAGCTTTACTTTTCTTTTATTACTTCTTTCGTTTACAGTATTTTCACAAGAAGATGCGTGGGTTTATTTTAATGGTAAACCTAATGCACAAGCTTTTTATGTCAATCCGTTAAGCGAGCTTTCTCAAAGAGCCTTGGATCGAAGAACGAGCCAGAATATTGCTTTAGATATTACTGATGCTCCTTTGGAAACTTCGTATATAAATCAAATTACATCAAGCGCAGGAATTACAGTAAAAGCGCAATCAAAATGGCTCAATGCACTTCATGTTCAGGGAACTCAATCGAACATTAATGCCTTAAAATCACTGTCTTTTGTTTCTAGAGTAGAGTTTGCCGATAGAACTTTAAATACTACAGGGAAAAGAGTTTCTGAAGCTTCGGTAAACCAAGTTCACGAACAGTTAAAAACTACAATTGACTATTCTTACGGAAATTCTGCGAATCAAATTCAGATGTTAAATGGACAAGTTCTCCATCAGCAGAATTTTACTGGGGAAGGAAAAATTATAGCCGTTATGGATGGCGGTTTTCCTGGAGTAAATACCGCACAGCCATTTGAAAATCTTAGAAATAATAATAAAATTCTAGGTGGTTATGATTATACGACCAGAAATAGCAATTTCTATACGGGCGATTCTCATGGAACTTTGGTGCTTTCAACAATGGGAGGTTTTAAAGCAAATTCTTTAGTTGGAACTGCTCCAAATGCCTCATATTACCTTTTTATTACAGAAATTCAAGCTCAAGAAATTCCGTTGGAAGAGTCGCTGTGGGTAGAAGCTGCAGAAAAGGCAGATGCTTTAGGAGTCGATATAATTACTACTTCATTAGGATATTTTCTGGATAGAGACGAAATTAGATACAATCATACTTATAGCGAGATGAATGGAACAACGACTTTTATTTCTCGCGGTGCCGAAATTGCTTTTAGCAAAGGAATTTTGGTTTTGGCATCTGCTGGAAATGAAGGGACTCAAGTAGAAAAACATATTGGTGCTCCTGCAGATGCGGTTTCTGTATTGACAGTTGGTTCTGTTAATGCTTCTAAAGTAAGAGCTAGTTCTAGTTCTATCGGACCAACTTATGATGGAAGAATAAAACCAGATGTTATGGCACAAGGAGCATCGGCGGTAGTTTCTGATGCAAATGGAAATATTGTGACAGCAAGCGGAACGTCATTTTCATGTCCGATAATGGCAGGAATGGCGGCTTCTTTATGGCAGGCTTTTCCAACTAAAACCAATAAAGAAATTAGACAAATGATTTTGCAATCTGCTGATAGATATGCGAATCCTGATAACAATTACGGATACGGAATACCAAATTTTGGAGCAACTTTGAGTGTTGATGATTTTATTGCCGAAACTGCTTTTTCAGTTTATCCAAACCCAACTCAAACATTGATTACTTTTTCTTTTTTAAATGAAGACAATACAGCATCAGTAACTATTTATTCCGTTCTAGGACAGAAATTAATTGAAGAAAAAATTAGTAATTTAAATCCCGTTCTGTCGCTGCAATCTTTACAAAGCGGACTTTATTTTTATAGTTTTGACGCCAATAAACTGCATAAGACAGGAAAGATAATCAAGCAATAATTTTCTTAATGAATAAAATCACCCAACTTTTCAATATTAAATATCCTATCATTCAAGGCGGAATGATCTGGAACAGCGGTTATAAATTAGCATCGGCAGTTAGTAATGCAGGCGGACTTGGGCTTATTGGTGCAGGTTCTATGTACCCAGAAGTTTTAAGAGAACACATTCAAAAATGTAAAAAAGCAACTGACAAACCCTTTGGAGTCAATATTCCGATGTTATATCCTAATATCGAAGAAATCATGAATATTGTGGTTGAAGAAGGCGTTAAAATCGTTTTTACGTCAGCTGGAAATCCTAAAACTTGGACTTCTTTTTTGAAAGAAAGAGGTATTACGGTTGTTCACGTGGTTAGTAGCAGTGTTTTTGCTTTAAAAGCACAAGATGCTGGCGTAGATGCGGTCGTAGCCGAAGGTTTTGAAGCTGGCGGTCATAATGGACGTGAAGAAACCACGACATTAACCTTGATTCCGATGGTAAAAGAAAAAATCCAGATTCCGCTGATTGCCGCAGGAGGGATTGCTACAGGAAGAGGAATGCTTGCAGCAATGGTTCTTGGAGCAGATGGTGTTCAGGTTGGAAGTCGTTTTGCAGCGTCTATAGAATCTTCTTCGCACAATAATTTTAAAGAAAGTATAGTTAGTACTTTAGAAGGAGGCACGCAGTTGACATTGAAAGAATTAGCTCCTGTTCGATTGATTAAAAATAAATTTTATCAAGATGTGCAGGAATTGTACCAAAAATGTCCTTCTAAAGAAGAATTAATACAGCTTTTAGGAAGAGCTAGAGCCAAAAAAGGAATGTTTGAAGGAGATTTGGATGAGGGAGAATTAGAAATTGGACAAGTTGCGGGTCTGATTCATGAAATTTTGCCGGTTGAAGAAATTATTCGACAAATGATTGCCGAATTTGAAGTCGCATCCAAAGAAAAGAGTACTTTTGAGTTTTAATTACCTGCAAGAAATATTTTATGAATTCCCTACGCCCCTACATATTGTTACTGTTTTTAGCTTTTGGATTGCAACAGGTTCAGAGTCAGTCTTATCATTTTAAAACATCAGGATTTAGTGTTCTAGAGAAAAATGAAAGAGGTAAGTGGGGAGAATGGTCTAATCTTGATCTGGTAAATCTTTCGGTGGTTTTAGATACCGATAAACACAGGATTGTAGTATATTCTCAGGAAATTCAGTTGTACAATATCTTAGATTATATCGAAAGAGAAGAAAATGATACCGATATCGTTTATTCTTTTATGTGTAAAGATAATGACGGAAAAGAATGCAAACTGTCAATTATCACCCGAAAAAAGCAAGATTACAGAAAACAATTATATATCAATTATGACAATCGTATTATTGTCTATAATATTATTACAGTTTAAAAATAAGCTTCTAAGATGTTAAGCTCTTCTGAGATACTAAGTTTTTTTAGATTATAAGTATTTCAGATTTAATTAAAAATAATAAACCCGACAGGTTTTAAAATCTGTCGGGTTTGCTATATAAACTTAGTATCTCAGAAACTTAGCGTCTTAAACTACAAAGAATCAATATCCTTAATAAACTCATCATATTCTAAATAGAACATTTCTAGAGCGTGCATATTTTCGTTGAAAAAATCAAAAATAGTATCCCAAGTATTTTTATTGCTGAAACCAACGCCAAGTTTTTCAACCCAAATTCTGCTGATGGTTTTACCGCTTTCTAAAGTGTGGTTTTTCTCAAAGAC
>NZ_DHEI01000151.1:0-5948 GCF_002399805.1 Flavobacterium sp. UBA4854 | reverse complement strand
TCAATTAAAACTTGAGCCTTTTTGTTGTCAACATAAAACTTAAAAGAAAAGTCTTTGATTTTTGTATCATAAAGCACCCATTTACGAGGATATTTTTCGGCAAAAGCTACCCAAAATTCTCTTTTTATTCTTTGCGATTCTTCTTTGCTGTACATTTTTTTAGGCTTTAATAATAGAAAACTTGTGGTACTGCGTTTTCTGGAGTATATTTATGTTTTATTTGAAAGTACAAAAATAAGCTTTGATTATGAATTTTCAAGACTTTTTGAAATATGTTCCCAATATAATTCCTGTAGAGCTTCCAGCAGTAACCTCACATTTAAAAATGGCTCCCAAAGAACGTATAGAAGGATTAAAGAATCTTGATATCGAAGCGTTAAATGCCAGAATGGCTGGAGTAATGATGCTGTTTTATCCAAAACAAGAAAAAACACATCTCGTTTTGATTGTTAGAAATGCTTATGATGGGGTTCATTCGGCTCAGATTGCATTTCCGGGAGGGAAGTATGAAAAGGAAGATTTAGATTTTGAAACCACAGCACTTAGAGAAACACATGAAGAAGTAGGAATTACGAGTGATAAAATAAATATAATTAAGCATTTTTCTCCAATGTATATTCCGCCAAGTAATTTTTTGGTGCATCCGTTTTTGGGAATTGCAACAGAAGAACTTTCTTTTTACCCTGATATAAGAGAGGTAGCCGGAATTATAGAACTGCCTTTGTCTGTTTTTTTAAATGATGATATTATTATCGAAGCCAGATTATCAACTTCTTATGGGGCAAATATTTTAGTTCCTGCTTTTAATATTCAGAATCATGTTGTTTGGGGAGCCACGGCAATGATTTTGAGCGAATTGCGAGATGTCTTAAAAGAAGCGATTGAAGAAATAAATTTGATAAAGTTTATTTAATGATTTGATATTCATTTGGATATCTCGTTAATTGGAGAAATTGTTTTATACTGTTGCTAAAAGAATAATTTTTGTATGTTTGCGACCTAACAAAAAAATAAGATAAATTAGTTATGGGATTGTTTAAACGAAATCCTTTTGGGCATATATTATTCATCAAGAAATGGTTAATCCGAATTCTAGGTGCCATGACTCACAAGAGATATAGAGGTTTTAATGAATTGCAGATTGAAGGATCTGAAATTATTAAAACACTCCCAGATACTAATGTTTTATTTATATCCAATCACCAGACTTACTTTGCAGACGTTGTAGCGATGTTTCATGTTTTTAACGCCAGTTTATCAGGACGTCAAGACACGATTAAAAATATCGGTTATTTGTGGCAACCAAAAATGAACATTTATTATGTTGCGGCAAAAGAAACGATGCAAGCAGGATTACTGCCAAGAATTTTGGCCTATGTGGGTGCAATTACAGTTGAAAGAACTTGGAGAGCAAAAGGAGTTGATGTAACAGAAAAACGCGATGTTAACCCAAATGATACTGAAAATATTAGAATTGCGCTTGAAGACGGTTGGGTGATTACTTTTCCTCAAGGAACAACAAAATCTTTTAAACCAGTTCGTAAAGGAACAGCACATATCATCAAACAACACAAACCCCTTGTTATTCCGATTGTAATTGACGGCTTCCGCAGATCATTCGATAAAAAAGGACTTCGAATGAAGAAAAAAGGAATACTACAATCTTTCATTATCAAAGAACCTTTAGATATTGATTATGAAAATGATACAATCGAACAAATTGTAGAAAAAGTAGAATACGCAATTGAACAACATCCATCATTTTTAAAAGTTATTCCTGCCGAAGAAATCAAAGTACAAGAAGAACTGAACAAATTAAGACGTTGGGATTATTAAAAGTTAGTTTTGTTTTGTTTTGTTTTGTTTCAAGTTTAAGGTTTCAAGTTTGCTTTGTCTGGCTGAGCGAAGTCGAAGCCTAACTTTGTGCCCTTCGACTTCGCTCAGGGTGACAAATCGATTTTTCATCAGGCTTTTGTGTTTATGGTTTTAGGTTTCAAGTAGGAAAAACTTTGTCCCTTTGCAACTCAGAACCTTTGTGCCTTAAAGAAAAACTTAGAACCTTAGCATCTTAGATTAAAAATCTATCTTCTTCAACTCCTTATAATTAGCATACAATCTTCTTAAAAGTGTTCCGTAGATAATTCTGTAGAAACACCAAAACAATCCGAAGAAGCCTAAGATTACTAAGAACAGAATGCCTATTGTTACAAACATAGCTTTTCCGTTCATTGCTAATTTGTTTCTAAGAAACTCCATATCTGGATTGTAGACAAAAGCAATAAAGAAGCTCAAAATGGCTGTAATTACAATCATTCCTAAATTGTACCAAACATAATATTGAACTGTTTTACGAGTTTTTAAAATAGCGCTCATTAGAGATTTTGTGGCTATTGTGGTCGAAATTGTTTTATAATTTTTATAGAAAATGTAAACAAAAATTAAAACGACAACATAATTAAAATACGTTAGAAACTCTAAAGCTGCTACTATTTCAGGATGATTCATTTTTCGCAGTACATCATCTGTATTGATGAATAAGTTCGAAAAAGTCCAAAAGGAAATCTCCAAAATACTGATAATTAAAATCCATTTTACAATAGAAGATGACTTTCTATGAATCATCTTGTAGATTTCGTTTTCAGAAATTTGTTGAAAAGAACCTGAGTTCTTCTGCCAGTCTTTTTTTAGTAAATCCAGTTCTTTCATAATAATTTTTAAGGATTTAGTATTTTTTTAAGTTTCCCCTTAATTCTGTTCATTTTCACGCGCGCATTCACTTCGCTGATTCCTAAGGTTTCAGCTATTTCTTGATAATCTTTGTCTTCTAAATACATAAAAACTAATGCCTTTTCGATGTCATTCAATTGATAAACTGCTTTATACATCAGTTTAATCTGTTCTTCTTCTTCATAATTATAGTCAACATCTTTTACAAAATGCTGATGATTTTCATAATCTACGGTCGATATAGTTCTTTTGGTTTTGCGGTATAAGGTAATCGCTGTGTTTAAGGCAACACGATATGTCCAAGTCGAAAATTTACTGTCGCCTCTAAATTTTGGATAAGCTTTCCAAAGCTGAATGGTAATCTCTTGAAACAGGTCTTTATGAGCATCTTCGCCAGCAGTATATAATCTACAAATCTTGTGGATTATATTCTGATTTGCCTGCAGCTGCGCAACAAATGACTGTTCTAGATTTTCACTCATAATGTATTAGTAGTTATGAAATCATTTTTGTTACAGTTGGTGTTTATTTTTTTTTGCCACAGATTGAACAGATTTTAATGATTTCTATTTTTAGACTAAATGATTAAAAGAGATTAGAAATCATTTTTAATCATTTAATCTGTGGCAAAAGAAATTATAGTTCTCTTGTTTTATAGTAATTAATCGTCAAATCGATGAATTTACTATAGCTTTTCATTCCATCTTTTTGGTTATTTGTTTTTAAAAAGCTATCCCATAGAAAATGAAAACCTTCGTCTATAAAGGTGTCATATTTTTTCCAGAAATCTTGGTCTTCTTGATAGTTTTTTAAAATTCCAGTATTTACTTGTTTCTTTAGTATTTCAAAAATTTTCTCGTTTTTAAACTGCCAGATTCCGAGACAATAGCGTAATGCAAAACTATATCCGGCATATTGATAATATAAATTGTCATTTTTGACAGAAGCCAAAAGACCAATAAAATTGCATTCACTTTCACTTGCAAAACCAATCTGATGTGCCATTTCATGAGATGTAGTTAGCGGAAAAGTGTACATTGGCAATAAGTCGTTAATTTGCGCTTCGTTTGTAAATGGATTTAAATAACCGCCAAATCCCATGTAAGTTAAAGGAAGGCTGAACAATGATTTTTTTACACTTAATGTTTTGTATTCAAAATAAGGATGTTCTTTTGCTAAATTATCATAACCGTTTAAAATCATGTTAAATGACTCTTTCTGTGAATATGGAAAGACAATTTTAGAGCTTTTATTTTTTGTGATTTGAAACTGAACTTCATTCGTCTTTACAATTAATCTTTTAGTAAAAGCCAAAAGATCAGCATCGGTATATTCTCTTTTGATTTCCATTTTTTCAAAAAGAGGTTTGCGATAATAATTGAAAGCCCAAAGCAGATGGAAGAAAAAGTAAAAAACAGAAATTTTGCCTATTATTTTTAAAAGATGATCTTTCCAATTAGTCTTCCATGTCCCTCTTATTTTCCAAAACCAGCTAATTATAGAAATCATCAAAATAGCATAAATTATGTCGCCGACAGAAAACGGAACTTTACCTAAAACCGTTCTAGAAAAATGTGAAATCCTAGCGAATAAATTTTTACTGTAAAAACCTTCAACAAAATCTGGGAAGTATGGAAGGATTTTATAAAAAATGATTTGAACTATTAAAAATAAAGGTAAAACGTATTTTGATTTCACAAGGTAAATTTTAGATACGTAAATATAAATACAATATCGAATGATTAAAAAAAGTTCGTCATGAATTCTACGAATTTTAGTTAATTATTGATTTATTTCATTTTAGATCCGTTTTAATTTGTGCTAATTAGTGCAATTCGTGGCAAAAAAAGCAATTAAACTTTGTAACTTTGAAGCTCTTAATTGTTAAACATCAAACAAAATATAATGAGTCAAGAAATTAGAAATCTGGAACCAAAAGCGCTTTGGAACAAATTTGCAGATTTAAATGCTGTTCCTCGTCCATCGAAGAAAGAAGAGCGTGTAATTGAGTTTATGAAAAACTTTGGAAACAGCTTAGGTTTAGAAACTTTTGAAGATGAAATCAGAAACGTAATCATCAGAAAACCGGCAACTCCGGGAATGGAAAACCGTAAGCCAATCGTAATGCAAGGACATTTAGATATGGTGCACCAAAAAAATGCCGATACCGTTTTTGATTTTGATACACAAGGAATCGATATGTATGTGGATGGTGACTGGGTTCGCGCACGCGGAACAACACTTGGAGCTGATAATGGGCTAGGAGTGGCGACTATTATGGCAATTCTAGAAAGTAAAGATATTCCGCATCCTGCAATCGAAGCTTTGTTTACAATTGATGAAGAAACAGGAATGACTGGAGCTTTAAATCTAAAAGGCGGAATTTTGGAAGGTCAGATTTTATTGAATTTGGATACTGAAGAGGATGATGAAATTGATATTGGATGTGCTGGTGGAATTGATGTAACAGCAACAAGAACATATCATGAAGAAGAAGTTCCAGAAGGTTCTGTTGGTTATACTATTACAGTAAAAGGCTTAAACGGTGGGCATTCAGGAATGGATATTCATAAAGGTTTAGGAAATGCCAATAAAATCATGAACCGTTTATTGTTTGATGCATTTGAAAACTTTGGTTTACAGATTGTAGAAATCAACGGTGGAAGTCTTAGAAATGCAATTCCGAGAGAAAGCGTTGCCAAAGTAATTATTTCTCAGATGTTTGATGAAGCTTATGTTTATGATATGCAGGAGATTATTTCTGATATCAAAGCAGAATATAAAACAACTGAACCAAACTTATCAATTGAAATCGTAAAAGGAGATTTACCTGAAAAAGTAATGGAACTTGGTGTTCAAGAAGGAATCATCAGAGCGATTTATGCAGCTCAGAATGGAGTTTATAAAATGAGTGCTGATATGGCTGATTTAGTTGAAACTTCAAATAATATTGCTCGTGTAGTAATTAAAGACGGTAAAATTTTAGTTGGATGTTTAACGCGTTCTTCTGTGGAATCTTCAAAATTTGATTTGGCTAATTCTTTACGTTCTGCTTTTGAACTAGTTGGATGTGAAGTAGAACTTTCTGGTTCTTATCCAGGTTGGACGCCAAATGTAAACTCTGAAATTTTAGAAGTTCTAAAAGAAATCTATGAAAAGCAAAATGGCGAACAGCCAAAAGTAGTGGCTTGTCACGCTGGTTTAGAGTGCGGAATTTTAGG
>NZ_DHEI01000117.1:20472-20839 GCF_002399805.1 Flavobacterium sp. UBA4854 | reverse complement strand
TGGTTGATCTGGTAAAATCAGGAAAAGTAAAAGAATCTTTAATTGATGACGCGGTTCGCAGAATTTTGCGTGTAAAATTCGAATTGGGACTATTTGATGATCCGTACAGATATTGCGATGAGAAACGCGAAAAAGAAGTTGTGGGAAGCAGAGCCAATAACGAAGGCGTTTTGGATATGGCAAAGAAATCGATCGTTTTATTGAAAAATGAAAAGAATCTGCTTCCGCTGAAAAAATCAGGGCAGAAAATCGCTTTGATCGGAGCTTTGGCAAACGATAAAAACAGTCCGTTGGGAAGCTGGAGAATTGCGGCTTCAGACGACACTGCGGTTTCGGTTTTGGAAGGGATGCAGCAGTACAAAGGCAA
>NZ_DHEI01000117.1:19743-20292 GCF_002399805.1 Flavobacterium sp. UBA4854 | reverse complement strand
CAGAAGCGGATTTGAAGCTGCTAAAAATGCGGCAAAAAATGCCGATGCCGTAGTAATGGTTTTAGGCGAATACGGTTTCCAAAGCGGTGAAGGAAGAAGCAGAACCGATTTGAATCTGCCAGGTTTGCAGCAGGAATTATTGGAAGAAATCTATAAAGTGAATCCGAATGTGGTTCTGGTTTTAAACAATGGACGTCCGTTGAGCATTCCGTGGGCGGCAGAAAATGTTCCGGCCATTGTGGAAGCTTGGCATTTGGGAACCCAAGCCGGAAATGCAGTTGCGCAGGTTTTGTACGGAGACTACAATCCGAGCGGAAAATTGCCGATGTCGTTTCCAAGAAATGTGGGACAGGTGCCGATTTATTATAATAAATACAGCACAGGAAGACCGATCGATAGCGATAAAAATGTTTTCTGGTCGCATTACATGGATGTGGAGAAAACGCCCCAGTTTCCGTTTGGTTTTGGATTGAGCTACACGACTTTCGATTATAAAAACCTGAAACTGAATAAAACATCTTTTGCAAAAGGTGAAAAAGTTCAGGTAAG
>NZ_DHEI01000117.1:8746-19654 GCF_002399805.1 Flavobacterium sp. UBA4854 | reverse complement strand
AAGTTCAGGTAAGCGTTGAAGTTGCAAACTCTGGAAATTACGACGGAAAAGAAGTGGTGCAATTGTACATTCATGATGAATTTGCAAGCATCGTCCGTCCGATTAAAGAATTGAAAGGTTTTGAATTGGTTAATCTGAAAAAAGGGGAAACCAAAACAGTAAGCTTTACTTTAACGTATAAAGAGCTTGGTTTTTACGATAACGAAGGAAATTATCTGGTAGAACCGGGAACTTTTAAAATCATGGTTGGAGGAAGTTCTGATAAAGGTCTTACTGAAAAATTTGAACTAAATTAATTAGCAAGAGCACTATATCTATTTGTATAAAATATGTTGTTTTAAGCAATCTAATAACCTGAGTGAGATTATTAATTAATCATACTCAGGTTTTTGGCAATATGACAAATTTCACAATTAAAAGTATATTTTTTGTTTAGTTTTATTAATATTGTTAATTACACTTAAAAAATAAAGACGGGTTTTCGGCGAGGATTGATCAATACTACTATTAAATGAAAAATATTAAATATATTCTTGTATGCTACTTTATAGGTTTGAATTGCCTATTTTCTCAAGATAAATTTGATAACTATCAATTTAGAAGCATACAGGAAACTACTTCAAAAAGAGCTATTTCTTCCATTATTCAAGATAAAAATGGTTTTATCTGGATAGGTACAAATGGTACTGGTTTGTATCGATATGACGGAGTAAATTATTTTGGATATGAATACAATAAAAATTCGGGCTCAATAAACAGTAACTTTATTTATTCCACTTTTGTTGATTCTGACAATAACTTATGGGTTGGCACTGATGACGGTTTATGTTTATATAACAGAGATTTAGATAATTTCACCAAAATCAATATTGAGGATGTAATCAGAAAAGGATATGATGAACCCATTACTGTAAAGACAATTAATCAGGATAACAATGGCAACTTAATATTGGGTACTTATGGTTTTGGATTATTTAAACTTAACCTAAAAACTTTAAAAACTACTTTGATTCCGTCAAAGGTGTTGGACAAATTTAATTTCCTAATAAAATCTTCGGTAAAAAATAAGCAAGGAATTATCTATTTAGGAACAAGTTACGGTCTCTTAGAACTTGATTTAAACGGCAAACTTAAACAGGTTTATAAAGACAAGTTTAAAAGAGAACCTTTATTGGACGATATAGAAAATCTTGCTATAGATAAATTAGGATATATATGGCTGGGAACTACTGAACATGGTCTGATTAAAATTAAGCCAGAAACTGATAATTACCAATTTGAAAATTATTTTATAACCAAAAACAAAATCTTATCACTTATAGAAAGCAGCCAAGATTATATAATTTGTGGCACTGAAAATGATGGATTATTGATTGTAAACTATAAAGGCCAAGTAATCCAGAAGTATTTGCACAGCAAGTATAATGACTCTAGCTTAAAATCTAATTCTGTCTGGTCATTGTATGAGGATAAAGAAAAGCGACTCTGGTTAGGATATTTTAATAAAGGACTTGGCGTATTTGACAAACCAACTAACAAATTTAATTCTCTTGAATCGCTAGTCAACAACGAAAATTCTTTGCAGACGAGCTATGTCACTTCAATTGTAAAAGACAAGAAAGGAGATCTGTTAATCAGTAACGAAGGAGGCGGTCTCGACATTTATAATCTTACCAATAAAAGTTTCATTCACGTAAATAAAAACAGCCAAAGTTATTATTCTGGTTTAGACGCTGCTGATATTCAAACCATATTCATAGACAGCAAGCAAAATATTTGGATAGGAAGTTGGGATCGCGGAATCTACTTTTTAAAAAATGGCACTACCCGATTCATAAATTATAATACTGCCAATACTGAAGGATTAAAATCGAATAGGATTTTTAGTTTTTCGGAGGATTTGAAGGGCAGAATCTGGATAGGAACTTTCATAAAAGGATTGCATTATTTTGATAATAAGAACAATACATTTGTTCATTGCAACACAAAATCATTTACAGAACACGCTTTGGACAATGCTTTTATCCGTAAAGTTTTTGTAGATTCTGATAATGTTTTGTGGGTTGGAACGATTTTGGGTTTATATCAGGTAAGTTTAAAAGACGATTCTGGTTTTAAAGTTACCAAAATGCGCGATGCCATGTTCGACGACAAAACGAAATATAACAGCATCCAAACTATTTTATCAATCTACGAGTCTAATGATAAAACAATATGGATTGGAACAGACGGCGAAGGATTATTTAGCTATAATAAAAAAGATAGAACATTTTCAAACTATAATAATTTTCCAGGTTTTAAAGAAAAATCTGTTCGCGCCATAATTGCCGACAACAATGGCTATTTATGGATTAGCGGCGGATTAGGATTAACAAAACTTGATTTAAAAAACAAAAAAAGTACCAGCTTTACTAAAGATGACGGTCTTATTGATAATGATTTTAACAACAATGCGGTCTTTAAAGATGGAAATGGAGAACTGTATTTTGGAAGTTATGAGGGTGTAAATTATTTTAATCCTAGCGAGATCAAAAAAGTAGAGAAAGCTCCAAAATTGTATTTCAGTGATTTCAAATTATTCAATAAATCTGTAAAACCTAATGAAGATGCTTCTCCATTAACCAAAGTAATTGGTCAGAGTAAAGAAATCATTCTTAATCATACGCAATCTGTTTTTACGATTGAATATGTTGGAATTAACTATAATTATTCTAAGAAAAACCAATATGCTTACTACCTGCAGGGCTTTGAAAAAGATTGGAATTATGTAGGAAATAACAGAGCCGCAACTTATACAAATTTGCCACCAGGTAATTATGTTTTTAAAGTAAAATCTGCAAATGCCGATGGTTCGTGGAATACTGTTCCTTTAGAATTAAAAATAAAAGTCTTGCCGCCGTGGTGGAAAACCATTTGGGCATATTTACTGTACACTTCGATACTGGTTTTTCTAACTATATATCTTAATAAAATATATCAAAATCGTTTTAAAGCAAAACAGGCTATAATTTTAGAAAAAGAAAAAAATATTCAGTCAGAGAAATTAAACAATAATAAGCTGCAATTTTTCACAAATATTTCGCATGAATTCAGAACACCATTAACACTAATTATCAATCCTTTAGAAGATATTCTGAAAAGTAAAAATTTATCTCCTGAAATACATAACAAACTAAAAATTGTACACAAAAGTTCAGATAGGCTTTCGAGACTTATCAATGAACTTATGGACTTTAATAAGTTAGAATTCAACAGAATTTTTCTTCAAGCCAGAAAAATTGAAGTCGTGGCCTTTACGCAAGGAATTAGAGGTTATTTTGATGAGGAAGCCGCCTCACGAAATATTACTATTAATTTTGAGTCTGAATTTGATGAGCTTGAGGATTGGTTAGATCCTAAAATGCTCGAAAAAATACTGTTCAACATTATTTCAAATGCTTTTAAATTTACTCCCGATAATGGCTCAATCACTATTTCTATAGCAAAATCAGAAGGCGATAATCTATTGCTAATTGATGGAAATATCGTTCCTTCTTTTTCAATAACTATTACTGATACAGGTTCGGGTATTCGCAAAAAAGATCTGAAAAGAATATTTGACAGGTTTTATCAGGTCAATAATGTAAATAAAGATTATTATGGAAGTACGGGAATTGGTTTAGAGGTTGTAAAGGAATTTGTGGAACTTCATAAAGGAAGAATTGATGTTGATAGTCAGGTAGGACAAGGCACAAAATTCACATTAACCTTTCCTTTAGGCAAATCTATGTATAAGAAAAGCGAAATAATTGAAGGAGACAAAACAAAAAATATAGAAAAAACTAAAACTAAATTTCTATCTGAATCTACCGATCAAGATGATTATGTAGATCAAACTGAAAATGTTGCTGAAACTGTAAAACCATATACTGTTTTAATTGTTGAAGATAATCCTGAATTGAGAAACTACCTAAAACAGGAACTAAGCAAATTATATAAAGTTATTGTCGCCGAAAATGGTCAAAAAGGCTACGAACTTGCTGTTCTGAAATTACCAGATTTAATTATTACAGATGTTATAATGCCCGTAATGGACGGACTGCAGATGTGTAAAAAAATAAAAGGCGATTTAAAAACTAGCCACATTCCATTACTAATGCTTTCGGCAAAAGCAATGGTAAAAGACAGATTAGAAGGTATAGATTCAGGTGCTGATATTTATCTCAGTAAACCATTTGAGTTAGACATCTTAAAATCTAGCCTAGCGCAGCTTATTACGAGCAGACAAATCATGTTTAAGAAATTTTATAGCGGAATTACAAAAGATGGTAAAGAAAAAACAACTTCGCTTGATAATGATTTCATTCAAAAAATTCTGCATTTTATAAACGAAAACATCAGCGAACCAGAATTAAGTGTCGAATTGCTATCGTCTAAAATTTTCCTAAGCAGAAGTCAGCTGTATCGAAAGATAAAAACCTTAACGGGCGTTTCGGTAAATGAGTTTATTAGAAATGTACGATTAGAAAAGGCAAAACAATTGATAGAAAAAGGAAATAATAATATTAATGAAATTAGCTATAAAGTTGGATTTACATCTCCCTCCTATTTCACCAAATGTTATAAGATTAAATACGGACATTTGCCCACACAAGAAAAAGAACAAAAAAATAAACGTTAAAAATACCTCTTTAAAATAGAGAATAGCCTAAAAAAGAGCTTCGATACCATAATCGAAGCTCTTTTTTTGTAAGTCAATTTCCTCAAAAAATCTTTTCTGTTATTTGAGAGTAAAATCTAATATATCTAAAATATTACTACTCCTTTTTTATACAAAAAGTATTTTTTTAGCAGTTTTTTCAGCAATACTTTATCGACTGTTTTATATCATAATTGTTTCTTTTCAGCAATAACAGCCCTTAATCTCCATTTTTTGCATCATTTGTTGCACAATATGCTTCATGCGTTCTACAATAGCAGCACACTACATTTTACTTTCGTTAAGAAATTTTTAAGAAAAAGAGAATCTTCTTATAGCTCCACTTTTGAACATGTAAAAGTCTCTTCTATTAAATATTTTACAAGTAAAAACAAACTAACTTAATCGACCAATTTTTATGCAGAAAAAAACATTAAAAAAACTATTATGTTTAATAGTATGTATGTGGGGAAACTTTTTCTTTGCGCAAACTGTTAAAGGAAAAGTAACATCAGGAGGTCTTGGCCTACCCGGTGTTGGTGTAGCAGTACAAGGAACAAAAAATGCTACAACCACTGATTTTGACGGAGGATTTATTTTAAACAATGTAGATCCGAAAAGCACATTGATTTTTAGCTACATAGGTTACAAAACTGTAACCCTGCAAGCAGATACAAAATCAGTGATGGTAGTCAACATGGTTAATGACCTTGAGAAATTAAATGAAGTCGTGGTTATTGGCTACGGAACTTCAAAAAGAAAAGATGTAAATGGTGCTATTTCTTCCATCAAAGCATCTGAAATTCAAGACAAACCTTTTATTTCCATCGATCAAGCTCTTGTAGGTAAAGCGGCAGGTGTAAATGTTACTCAAAATTCTGGAACTCCAGGAGGAGGAATTTCGGTGCAAATTAGGGGTATTACCTCTATTAATGGAAATGAGCCTTTATATGTCATTGATGGAACACCTGTTTTTGCAGATAAAAACAACGACTCATTTGCATTTAGTGCATTAGGCGGAGGAAATGGGCAGACTAAAAACTCGGCTTTATCTGGATTAAATATTTCGGATATCGAAACCATTGATATCTTAAAAGATGCTTCATCAACTGCAATATATGGTGCAAATGGTGCGAATGGTGTCGTTTTGATTACAACTAAAAAAGGAAAAAAAGGAAAGTCGGCTTTTACCTATGAAACCTATTTAGGTACTCAGCAAGTGGCAAATTCAGTTGATGTTTTAAACTTGCCTCAATATGCCGCTTATCAGACTAAAATCTTCAAACTAAATGGAGAACCAGTTCCTTATCAATATCAAAAACCAAATTTATTAGGCAATGGAACAAACTGGCAGGACGAACTTTTTAGAACTGCCACTATGTATAATCATCAAATATCATTTTCAGGCGAAAAAGACGGAACAAGATATTATACTTCTTTGAATTATTTTGATCAGGAAGGAATTGTGATGAATTCAGATTTCAATAGAATGTCTATGAGATTAAATGTGGATTCAAATGTAAAATCATGGCTTAAAATTGGCAACAATATGTCAATAAGCAGATCATCTCAACAAGTAGTTCGAAACGATGACAGAGGTGGTTTAGTAATGAATACATTAAGGCAGTCTCCAGAATTACCTGTTAGATATGCCGATGGTTCTTATGCCGGCCCAACAAGCGGTTTAGGTTCTTCTGCAAATGAGGCAACCAACCCAATTGCATTATCAGAATACAATAACGCAAAAGCAGACCGATACAAAATTAATGGAAATGTCTTTGC
Source organism: Flavobacterium sp. UBA4854 (assembly GCF_002399805.1). NCBI lineage: Bacteria > Pseudomonadati > Bacteroidota > Flavobacteriia > Flavobacteriales > Flavobacteriaceae > Flavobacterium > Flavobacterium sp. UBA4854. Next base: position 13,194 of record NZ_DHEI01000117.1, on the reverse strand, counting down.
CGATTTCACTCTTACTAAAGGATTGGTTTTTAGAACAGAATTGGGATATGATTTAAATTTTGCAAAGAGCAGCTCTTTTGCCCCTGCCTACACTTTAGGAAATGTATCTGAACTATTAAATAAATCTTTTAAACAGCAGGATCAAAGTTTTTACTGGAGTTTAAAAAATTATTTGACATATAATAAAACATTTAGTGAAAAACATAATTTCACTTTCTTACTAGGTCAGGAAGCACAAGAAAGCCAATACGAATATTTAAGCGGTTACAGATCGGGCGATTTCCTTAGCAAAGATTTTACCAACCTAAACATAGGCGATATAGATACCGCTGTTAATGGTAATGGTTCTGGAAGATGGTCGATGACCTCATACATTTCGAGATTAAATTATAGTTTTTCTAATCGCTATTCTTTTTCGGCTTCTTTAAGAGCTGATGCTTCTTCTAACTTTGGACCTAATAATAAATGGGGATATTTTCCATCATTTGCTGCAGGTTGGACTGTTAGTAACGAAAGCTTTTTTGAGCCTTTATCTAATACAGTCAATTATCTGAAATTTAGAGGTGGTTATGGTTCGGTAGGAAATCAAAACATTCCTGCTAACAGATACCAAACCATTCTTTCATTGACTGCATCTCCTTTCGGAGGCGTGTCTCCAACAATTGATAATTTAGGAAATCCAGATATTAAATGGGAATCTCTTAAGTCTTTTAACATTGGTTTTGAACTAGGAATGCTTAGCAATAGAGTAAAATTAGACTTTGATTACTATGTAAAACATTCTTCTAATTTCCTTACTAAGCAAATCAATGATGAGTCAAATCAAAGTGCATTAAATTATTATTTAAATACGGGTGAAATTCAAACTAAAGGGGTCGAACTTACCTTAAACACCAGAAACATTGTTACAGATAATTTTACTTGGGATAGTACTATTATTTTCTCAAAATACAATAATGAACTTACCAGTTTTCAAGGGGCAGGTAAATCTCTATTGGGTAAAGTTCAATTCGACTTGTATACCGTAACTAGAACTACAGAAGGCCAGCCAGTTGGTCAATTCTATGGATATGTTACAGATGGAATATTTAAAAATGCAGCAGAATTAGCCGCAGGGCCAATTCAGGAAACAGGAACAGGAATTGGTGATATTCGTTTTAAAGATCTTAATAATGATGGGAAAATTGATGCTAAAGATCAGACTTCTATAGGAAGCGCAATACCTGATTTCACTTATTCATTTACCAATAACTTTAAATACAAAAACATCAGTTTATCAATTGCTTTAACGGGAAGCCAAGGCAATGAAATCTACAACTTTACTCGTCATTATACAGATGGTATCTATCCTGGATTTGGAGATCGATTTGCAAATGTGAGCACAAGAGCTTTAAATGCTTTTGAACCGGGAGTTAATGAAAATACGAATGAACCTAGAATTACACTTAATGACCCAAATGGGAATGGAAGAATCTCTAACAGATTTGTTGAAGATGGTTCTTATTTAAGAATTCAGAATGTTTCTTTGAGCTACGATTTACCAAGCAAAATCTTCGAAAAGTCTATTATATCTAAAGTTAGATTGTATGTCAATGTCCAAAACTTATACACATGGACAAAATACTCTGGTTTTGATCCTGCTTTAGGAAATTTAGATCAAAATATAACCCTTAGCGGTATTGATCTAGGAAGATACCCAGTACCGAGAATAACTTCTATGGGTCTAAATCTAGAGTTTTAAAATCGACAAAAACACAAGTAACTTAATGATTCATAGTCGTTAAAATAAAAATAATAGTTATGAAAAAACTTTTTAAACTTTTTATGATTGGAATGGTAATACCATTGCTGTCTTTATTTTCCTGTTCTGATGATTTTTTGGATGCTCCATCTGAAAATCAATTGACACCTGGCGATTTACCCGAAGGAATTACCGCTTTTGATGGAATTGCCGAGAGTTTGTATTTTAAACCTTGGTTTACTTTTAATGATAAATTCTTAATTGCAGTTGGCGATATGTATGCTGGCAACGCATTTACATTTGATGGTGCATATGCACAATTTAAAGATGCGGAGGTAACCTCGCAAAATCCAATCCTGACAGAAGGATATACTTCTTTGTTTTCTGTTATTGATCAATCTAATAATTTAATGAGTTTGGTTGAAGACAGAAAAAGCGAGCTCCCAGAAGCATCTTATAAAAATGCCATAGCAATATCAAGGTTTATGAGAGCCAATGCTTATTTCTATCTGGTAAGAAGCTTTGGAGCTGTGCCTATTATCAACAAAGCAGGATCGGCTGCGCAACCAAAAAGAAATCTTGTTACAGATGTTTACAAATTCATAAAACAAGATTTAGAATATGCGATCGAAAATTTACCAGCAACTTCGGTAAAAAAAGGATATGTTACCAAATTTGCTGCTATGGGAATCCTTGCAAAAGTGCATTTGACATTAAATGAATATGCAGAATGTGCAACTCTAACTCAGAAAATTATCGGAAATCAATACACTTTAATTCAAGAGTACGGAAACTTATTTAGCAGTCCCGAAAATAATAATAGCGCCGAAAGTATGTTTGCCCTGCAATGGAAGGCAGTTGCTACAGAATGGGGAACCCAAAATACAAATCAAGCATATATAGTTCCTGGTGGTACTGGAATAACTGGCGGTGGTGACGGTTGGGGAGTTTATCTGCCTTCTATTTCATTACAAAGTGGTTTTGAACCAAATGACACTAGAAAAAAGAGCACAATCATGACAGATGGCGACTTTTATCCTGAATTATTAAAAAATCAAGGCGGTTTTAGATATAAAAAAATATACTCATCGACTGCGGCTAATTTCAGAAAGTATATTGTAGGATCTGCTGCCGAAAGAAACGATGTGTTTTTTATGAGAACTTCGCAAAACACAATCATACTAAGGTATTCTGACGTTTTACTAATGAATTCTGAGGCTATTTTGGCAGGAGCCAGTTCAACTACTTCTGCAGCTGCTTTAGACTCTTTTAATGAAGTGAGAGCCAGAGCGGGATTACCAGCTAAAACAGTTCTTACAAGAGATGATTTATTTAACGAAAGAAGAATTGAATTTGCACTTGAAGGACAATATTTCTTTGATTTAAAACGCCGTGGTCTAGCGGAAGCAACAGCTATTATTTCACAACAAGAAGTTGGATTTTATTCTGATGATGACAGAACAGTATTGATTTCAAGAAAAATAACTCCTGGAAGCAACTACTTTGAATTGCCTTTACCGCAAACTGCTATTGATACTAATCCATCGTTATTAGAGCCTCCTGTTCCTTTTAACTTTAACTAACATTTACTATGATCAAGAAAATAACATATAGAATTATAATTCTTCTAGCACTGGTTTCTTTTGCTGCTTGCCAAAATGATGATGCACCTACCGCAAGCGTTGATGCAATGGTTGCTGAACCTGGCGATTTGCTTAATCAGGCCTTTCCTTTAAACAAGGTCAGAGTTGAAGGTGAAGGTTTAAAAGGATTAAAAAAAATTACGTTGGATAATAAAATTAACATCAGTTTTAATCCAAACTATAATTCAGATCAAGCTTTTATTTTTACTATTCCTTTTGACGAAAAACTAGGAAGCAGATTTGGTGTGCAGCCTATTACGTTTGTAACAGGAACAGGATCGGTCACCAAAAACATAGAGATTTTACAACCCACTCCTACCATAACAAAAACAATTCCAGAGGTAGCAACTCCTGGGTTTCCATTAGAAATTGAAGGAACATGGTTTTACAATGTTTCTTCCATCACTTTGGGCGGAAAAACACTTAGTTATACGCTAAAATCGTCATCTTCAATTATCATCGGTTTACCTTCAGACGCAATTTCAGGATCAGAGCTGGTCGTTACTACTCCTGGTGGTTCTGCAAAAAAAACAATCAATTTTGCAACTGTCGTTCTTGTGTCTGATTTTGACGGAAACGGTTCCAGAGAAGATTGGAGTGCTTATGGTGATATCGATAGTTTTAATGCCAATACCACTGGTGGCCCAACAGGAAGTTATGCAACATTAGCATGGTCTGGTTCAACTGCAAATGGTTATAACGGAAGCAGTGCTGGCGGTGGAGCTAGTTTCCTAAGCTCTTCAAACAATGATGCCCTAAAAACATTTATAGACATTGATGTAAGCGCAAATGTTGTAGGTGCTCAATTTGCTATTCAGCTAAATACTATTGATGGCGTAAATTATGGCTATAATTTTAAAGTGACCGATGTAAACTGGACCACGAAGACAATATTATTAAGCGATTTTAAAGATAATTACGGATTTGGTTCAAATTCGGCGGCAACGTTAGATCCTTCTAAAATTAATGAAATTAAAGTCGGTATTGCTCAAGGAGATACGCCAAATCCAAGTGTAATAAAATTTGACAATATTAAAATTCGCTACCAATAAAGAGACTTTTAG
>NZ_DHEI01000117.1:7948-8569 GCF_002399805.1 Flavobacterium sp. UBA4854 | reverse complement strand
AGGTATTACCAATAACTAGAATACCTATAATAACAATACAGTATGAAAATTAAATTTTTACTAATGCTGGCCTGTCTTTTCTTTTTTTTGAACTCTTGTTCAAAAGATGACAATGTCGCTGTTAATGCTTTAGAAGTGCCTATTGCAAATGCTCCAAAAGACGTGAATGACGAAGGCTTTAGAGCAAAATGGAATTACGTTTCCCACGCAAAAAGTTATCTTCTAGATGTTTCTACCAATGAGAATTTCTCCACTTTTGTCCCAAATTACAATGCAAAAGAAATTATCGATTTAAATGAAGTTGTTTCAGGTTTAAACGGAGGCACACAATATTATTACCGAGTTAGAGCAAAAAATGAAACAGAGATTTCTGGCTATTCAAATATTATTAGTGTTGTAACTACGGGTTCTAGCAACATTCCTGAGGATCCAACATTTTTAAAGGTAAAAGCTAATAAATTGGCAAATCCGTTTTTTGTAGGTATGGCAGTTAAAGCATCGCAATTAACCAACGGAAGTCCTTATGATGTTATATTGAAAAATGAATTTAGCAGTATATCTGCCGAATATGAAATGAAAATGGATCAAATTTCTGTTTCAAGCGGTGTTTACAACTGGACT
>NZ_DHEI01000117.1:0-7767 GCF_002399805.1 Flavobacterium sp. UBA4854 | reverse complement strand
GTATGGCATAATTCGGTACCGCAATGGTTAAAAGATTTCTCTGGGACTGATGCTGAATTTAAAGCAGAAGTTAAAAAGTACATTACAGATGTAGTTACGCATTATGCAGGAAAAATAAAATCTTGGGATGTCGTAAATGAAGCTGTAGATGATAATGGAGGTACGATGAGAAATACAATTTTTCTTCAACGAATGGGTGCCAATTATGTAAAAGACTGTTTTCAATGGGCAAGAGATGCAGCAATCGCTGCCGGCGACAACTCTTTACTTTTGTTTTATAATGATTATGCAACTTCGACAAATGTTCTTAAACAAGATAAAGTTTTTAGCATTGTCGATGATTTAAAAGCAAGCAATCTCATTGATGGTATTGGTTTTCAAATGCATAATAACTATTTAAATCCAACAAGAGCTCAAATCGAAGCCGACTTTAACAAAGCTGTAGCAAAAGGTGTGAAAATTCATGTTTCAGAATTGGATATTCAGGTAAATCAATCTAACGATATTTCAACTTTTACAAATGAAAGAAGACTAGCTCAAAAAGAAAAATACAAAGAAATTGTACAACTATACAATGCACTTCCAGCAGTAAATAAATACGCTATAACGATTTGGGGAATGAAGGATAATGAATCATGGATTCCTTTTAGTGCAGAACTCAATCATCCAGGAAACGACTGGCCTTTATTATACGATTCAAATTTTGCAATAAAAAGTTCACATACTGGATTTCTAGAAGGTTTAGATTAATTTTTTTAAGCTATAATAATTTACTTCAACTATTAATAAACCAAAAAATTAAATTATGAAAAAATTAAATTTGTTTGCATTAACAGTTTCATGTGCATTAAGTTTAGGATTTGCATCATGCGCAGATGATGCAAGTCCGATGGCACAAGACCAGTCAAAAAATACAAATGCAAGTACAGTTACAAAAAACAGTACAAGCAAAGTAGCAGATGCACCTTGGGTCAAACAATTTGAAGAAACATTTGATGTGGGTTCTAATTTGTCGCAATGGACAAAAGAGCAACGTGCAGATTATAATTCTTGGTATTGCGATTATTATAGCTCTGTGCCAACCACACAATGGAGAGACGGAAGACAATGTTTAGAGATCAAGACTACAAAATTAAGCACATACAAATATCAATCTGGATTCATTACCTCAAATTATCAATACAAACCAGAAAACAACACAGAGTATATGCTTTCTGCCAATATTAAGCTAATAGCTATGGATGGTAGTACTTACAAGTCTTTTACTGAAACTTATGGTGCATGGCCAGCCTTTTGGTCTGTGCAAGGAAATGCCTGGCCAACTAAAGGAGAAATAGATATTATGGAAGGTTATTCTTTTGCTCCTAATGCAAGTCGTTTTACTTCGAATCTTTTTTATGGAACCTCTTCTGGAACAAATCTTATAGGAAACTCTGCAGAAAGAAATTATCCTGCCAATTTTGATATCAATGGAAATGGCGGATGGCATTTATATGAATCTTTTTGGAAAATGAAAGACAATATTGTAACAGTAACCATAAAAGTCGACAATGTGACCGTAGCAACTTATACTAATGGTAGTGCCAATAATCTTAATCTCAATAATTTTGGACCACACTCTATTATATTAAATATGAATGTTGGATCTAAAGACTCCAATTTTATTGACCCAAATAAAATCAATTTATTTTCAACTGCAATGATGTGGGTTGATGATGTAACAGTTTATAAAAGACCAATATAATTTAAATTTTAGCTGATTTTCAAGCGTTTTTTTTCAAAACAATTTTACCTCAACAGAATTGATAGCTGTTTAGCTAAGATCGAAAATTAGTTTAATTCTATCTTAGAGTTCTCTAAAAACTAAATAGGAGCAAAAGTTTATCTTTTGCTCCTATTTTTCAACTAACTTAAACTAACCTTATTGTGAAATGGCTAATAGCCAGGATTCTGATAAGCTGCTTTTTCTTCGGCTGACATTTGCATACCATCAAGTTGGCTTGTTGGTATTGGACGAAGGTAATTCTGTGGAGAAATTGTTCTTGTAAACACCTTAACCGTGTGATCTTTCCAATCGTTTGGATTAGTAGCTCCTGCGATTGAAAATGAATTTCCATATTCTGTCCATTTTTGAGTACGCACTAAATCATACCATCTGTAGCCTTCTCCAAAATATTCTCTTGAACGTTCTGCCAAAATATAATCAATATCAATAACCATTGGAGTTGCTGCAGTCATTGCCGCACTATTGTCTTGCGTTTTTGCTTTATTTCCGTTATTGTCAAAAGTCCATTTTCCGGCACGAGCACGAATAACATTAAGTAAATCTCTTGCTGTTTTTCCTCCCTGTACGGAAGCGCCTTTAACCGCAGCTTCGGCAGCAACAAAATACAGTTCTGAGAATTTAGCTATTGGAAACGGACGCGTACTGCTTCCATTAGGAGATCCTAAACCTGCTCCATTATCTGTACGATAAGGTCCTAATTTCCAGTTTCCTGGATAACATATCCTAGAGATTACACTTGGTTCAATTACAAAATCGGCTCTTCCTGGCAATACTCCCGCTCCAATTGAACTGTTAAATACTGAGTTAGAATAATCAATTCCTGACGTATCATCATTTAAGAAAGTCAGAACTGGCTCACCGTTTGCTATAGGAAGATAATTTGCATTATATAATACTGGAGCAGTAATTCCTGCCTTTGCCCAGTTTCCGCGATAAACTGTGGTAAAAGTACCATCGTAACGAGAATCATTAGTTTTATCGGCAAATGTCTTTTTAAACACTTCAATAGGAGGTGCCAACATAGTCCAAGGTCTTCCTAAATGCTGCTCTGCTTCACGCTGTACAGAACTTACCGCTGCCCAACCAGTGTTGCTTGAAGAACTTCTAACTCCAGTATAATTAAATTGCCCAAACCATCCAGCAAAATAATCAGTACTAAAACCACCACCGCTATAACCTATATCGCCACCATTATAAAGAGAACTAGTTTCTGTGTGATCAGCATACAAAAGCATCTCTTTATTTCGATCGTTTTTACCTACGCTTACTTCATAAAAAGAAGGAAGTAATGCAAAAGGACCTGGGTTATTAATTGCTTCTACCGCAACATCATAAGCCTGCTGATAATACCAAGCCGCATCATGTCCGTCTAAATCTTTACGATCGCTTGCAGGATAAGTTGGAATATTATTAGGATTTTCAAGCCACCATGCAAAGGTCAAATACGCCTTAGCAAGATAAAAACGTGCTGCCGTTTTAGTAAGTCCTCCCGTTACACGTCCTGCAACTGGCAAATCTTCAACTGCTTGTTTTAAATCTGGGAATATTGCTTTACTGTAAACTTCAGGAACTGTATTACGCACAGAAGTTCTTACCGTTGAAGAGTTAAATTTTAATTCTCCAGCTCCTAAATCCAGTGGCACACCACCAAAAGTCTGTACCAACAAAAAATAATCAAAAGCTCTAAAGAATCTTGCTTCTGCGATTAGCGCTGGAGAAATCGTTCCAATTTTAGATGCATTCTCAATTACACCACTCGCTGTATTAATATTTGGAAAAGTAGCTCCCCACACAATACCTGTATTACTAGTTTGAGCATTAATTACACCAACTCCCGAGAAGTCTAAATTCTTAACGTTTCCATCTGAGTTTTGCCCCCAAGTTGACTCATCAGTTGCAATTTGTCCAGTATTTAAAAAATAACCACTTCCATACATATATCTCAAATGGCCGTACATTGATGTTATTCCTCCCATTACCCCTTCTGGAGTAGAAAAATAGTCTGGAGTAAAAATAGCTCTAGGCTTCTCGTCCAAAATATTATCTGAACACCCTACTAGAAAAACTGAAGCAAGTGCCGTTACAATATATTTTTTTACTTTAATATGTCTCATTACTGTCTTTTTAAAAAATTATATTAAGTCCTAAAATCAGATTGCGCGACTGTGGCGTATTATATCCTACAGTTAATAAACGACTTAAGTTTCCTGAATAGGCAACTGCCATATTTGAAGCGTCATTTGCATAAGAGTTCGTTTCAGGATCTAGTCCAGATAATTTATGATAAGGAGAATAAATTACCCACGGATTCTGAATAGTACAGTAAAGTTTCAGTTTTTCCATTCCTGCACTTTTAATCCATTGCTTGTTTAAACTGTATCCAAGAGTAATCGTTTTTAACTTAACAAATGAACCATCAAAATAACCTAAAGTAGAACCATATTTCGGATTATTACTTTCTGTAGGACCACCTGGCATTGGAAATTGTGCTCCTGTATTTTCTGGCGTCCAGTAATCTACATCAATTTGTCCGCGTCGTCCATCATTAATATTTAAATATCCATTAGAGCCATAAAGTGTACTATTTAAGATACCTCCGCTTTGAAAAAGACCTACAACACTAATATCAAAATTTTTATAAGCTACTCTAGTATTAAAACCACCTTGAAAATCAGGATCTGCATTTAGAACTTGTCTGTCAGCTGCGCCAATTAGCCTTGTTGGCGTTCCATCAGGATTATAATCTCCTGTATACGCCACTCTAATCATACCCGCTTGACCTGCTGGACCTTCGTATTGTTTTGCTTCCGCATCAGTCTGCCATATTCCTATTTTTTTATAATCATAAATCACATTAAGAGGTTTTCCAACAAACCACCAGTTATTTTGATCTTCAGTCATTCCTGAAGCAAGAGATACTAGTTTGTTTTTGTTGCTGTAAATATTAACACCTGCATCCCAAGTCCATCCATTATAATTATCTAGAATTACCCCATTAAGACTAAGCTCCCAACCTTTGTTTTGAGTTGATCCAACATTTCCAACATAAGAACTAACCCCAGAAGTAACTGGAAGATTAACACTTAACAAAAGATCTTTCGTATCTGTCGTGTAATATTCAGCTGTTCCCGATAATCTGTTATTAAAAAGAGAGAAATCCAAACCAAAATTAGATGTTATAGAATATTCCCATCCTAAATTCGGATTTGGAAGAGTCGAAACGTAATATCCTGTTGCATTATTAGATCCAAAATTATAAGGTCTTGTACTTAAATACCCCAACGTAGCATAAGGCGCCACTGATTGATTAGACGTCTGTCCGTATCCTCCTCTAAGTTTTAATGCGTCGATCCATTTTACATTCTTCATAAAAGACTCTTTGCTAATATTCCATCCTGCTGAGAATGCTGGATATGTATGCCATTGATTAGAAGGCGCTAGACGCGAAGAAGCATCTGAACGTACTGTAGCGCTTATCATATAGCGATCTGCATAAGAATACATTGCACGAGCCATATAAGAAATCAAACCACTTTGAGTATAAGTCTGATTACCATTGTTTATAGTAATGTCATCATTATCACCTGTAGAAGTCTGACCTAAATTAAAATACTGAAAACTGTCTCCGGCAATATTTCTTCTTGAAATTAATGAGCTGTTGTAAGTATCTTGTGCAGAAGAATACATTGCCAACGCGTTTATTTTATGCTTTTCAGCAAATGTACGATCATAAGTAAGCAACGTTTCTACTGTCCAGCTTGTAGATTGCGTATTTCCAATTGAGGCCACATTTGGATTATCTGGATTAGCATTAAAAACCCCAATACCAGTGTAAGAGCCTGAATTACTTGTTCTGTAATTGCCACCTAGATTCACACGAGCTTTTAATCCGTCAATTGCTGGTATTTTAAGTTCACCATAAATAGAATTGTAAGAACCGAAAGCTTTGTTTGTATCTGCCCATTTATCTCCCAGATTTCGCATACTTTCTTTAGTGTACACCCAATTTTCATCTTGAGGCATTCTTACTGTTCTTTTTAACGAACCATCTTCGTTATAAGGATTTGCAATAGGCGACATACTTAAAACTCCGTACATTCCTAAACTAGCACCATCAGTTATACTGTAATTATTATTAGAAGAAAAACCAATTTTAAAAATACCGATTTCTTGATCTAAAGCCGCACGGATAGAATATCTATTAAACTCAGATCCTGGAATAACCGCTTGGTCTTTATAATAATTAACTCCAACATTATAATTTCCATTTTCTGTTCCTCCCGTCACTGCGATATCGTGATTTGTTACGATTGCTGTTCTATAAAAAAGATCTTGCCAATCTGTATTTACATCATCAGCTTCATCGATTCCGTTTACAAGGTTTTTTCCCGCAAGCTTACGGAACTCAACATATTTAGGCCCTTGCATCATTGGATATTTTACAGCAGTTTTATATCCTGTATAAGTATTATAAGCAATCGAAGTTCTTTGCCCTTTTGTTCCTCTATTACTTGTTACCAGAATAACTCCGTTTGCTCCTCGCGATCCATAAATAGCTGTCGCCGACGCATCTTTTAATATGTCGACACTTTTGATATCTTCAGGGCTAATATCTGCTAAAGTACCAGAGAACGGAATACCATCAAGAACTACCAAAGGATCATTTCCTGCTGTTAACGAACGCGTTCCACGAATACGAATTTGCATGGCAGCACCAGGCTTCGTTGAAGTCTGTGTTATTTGAACACCCGGAAGACGTCCCTGCATAGACTGAGTAATATTTGCAGAAGGAACCTCACGTATTTCACTACCTTTAATAGAAGCTACCGATCCTGTAACCGCTTCTTTACGTTGAGCTCCATACCCAATAACTACTACTTCTTTTAAATTATTAGAATCTTCCTCAAGTTTTACATTAATGGTTTTCTGTCCATTAACCCCTACTTCACGGCTTGTAAAACCTAAAAAACTGAAAATAAGCACTCCATTAGAAGGAACACTGATAGAATAAGTACCATCAAAACTGGTACTAACACCTGTCTTTGTTCCTTTTACATTTACGTTAGCACCAGGAATTGGCCCGTTGGCATCTGAGACTGTTCCCGTGACTGTTGTCTGTGCATTCGACTGAATCGAAAAGACAAACATTAAGATCAAAAAACCAAAGCATTTGAGAAGCTTTGATTGACTTGCAACAAAAAAGTTAGTCATAAAAATTGATTTAATAATTAAAATATGGTTTATGGTTTAGTTAGCATTTCAAAACTTATTTCTAGGTAAAAGCAATAAGTCTTTGAACAAATATATATCTTTTTTCAAAAAAACAATCGGTTGTGTAATTATTTTTTTATTTATTATTCAAAAAATATCCACTAAAAAAACATTATACTTATTTTAATCTTAAATTATTTGAACATAAACAAATAAAACACTGTTGAATCTCGCAAAAAAAGAAACGATAATTGCCTTATAATTGAATAAAAAACAAAATAAACGTTGATAAAAAAATAATCAAAACTCTTATTTAGAATAAAAAAAACACCTAAACACCAATAAATCAGATAATAATTACAATTTTATCAAAAAACAGAACAAAATAGATTCTAAAAAAAATTAAAAAGACAATCGGTTGTTGATTTATCAATTATTTTTTAGATTGAATCTGTTCAAAATAGCAGATAAAAATATTGCAGCCCCTTTTACTTTTAAATCAAATTAACAGGAACAAACAAAATAAAACCAATAAGTAATTTTAGAAAAGCCAGATCATTAAAAATCAAAATGTAATTATGTAACAGCAATCAATACTTTACACTTAAATTTGACTCAACGCTAAATCAATCCGTTATGAAAAGTCTTTTAATAATTATGATATGCATTATGGCATATTCTTGCCAGAAGCAAAAAGGAAACGAAAATACTCCCCTTCAAACAGTGCAAACTGCAACTGAAGAGCCACAAAAACAAGAAAATAAACAGAT
>NZ_DHEI01000085.1:23711-25625 GCF_002399805.1 Flavobacterium sp. UBA4854 | reverse complement strand
GGAAATTTCTCTGCATCAACAATTACAAAAGTTACATCTTCTTTTTCGGTAGCCATTTTTTTGAATTTTGGTTTCATAATACGGCAATTTCCACACCATGAAGCTGAATATTGCACTACTACTTTTTCGTTTTTAGCAACTAAATCTGCTAACGTATCTTCGTTTAAGTCGATTAACATAAGTTTTGTTTTTTGAGATTCTAAGGTGCTAAGATTCTAAGGTTCTGAGTTTTTTGAACCTTTGTGGATTTTAGCAACTATAAATTTTGAGATTTTTTGAGAGAGTATTTGATTTCTAAGTTACTAAGGTCTAAGAGGAAATCTTAGAACCTTAGCATCTTAGTATCTTAGAAACTAATTAAAAATTAGTTTGCACTTAAGTATTCAGCAGTACTGATTCTGTCAGCAGACATTGCTTCTTTACCAGCTTCCCAGTTTGCTGGACAAACTTCACCTTTAGTTTGGATGTGAGTGTAAGCGTCAACCATTCTTAAGTATTCGTTTACGTTACGTCCTAATGGCATATCGTTTACGCTTTCGTGGAAGATTTTTCCAGTTTCGTCAATTAGGTAAGTAGCTCTATAAGTTACGTTTGAACCTTCGATGATAACTGAATCAGTATCTTCGCTGTAGCTTGTAGATTCGATATCAAGAATACCTAAAATGTTAGCTAAATTACGGTTTGTATCTGCTAAGATTGGGTAAGTAACACCTTCGATTCCACCATTGTTTTTTGGAGTATTTAACCAAGCAAAGTGAACTTCGTTTGTATCACAAGAAGCACCAATTACGATAGTATTTCTTTTTTCAAATTCTGGTAATGCAGCTTGAAAGGCGTGTAATTCAGTTGGACATACAAAAGTAAAATCTTTTGGATACCAGAATAAAAGTACTTTTTTATTGTTGTTTACTGCTTCTTCAAAAATGTTGATTTTTAAATTGTCACCCATTTCTGAGATAGCATCTACTGCAATACTTGGGAATTTTTTTCCTACTAAAGACATAATTTTCGTTTTACGTTAAATATTTATTTCTGGTGCAAAAGTAGGGCATAAGTACAGGTTCTTACAATAAGATGTGATTATAAAAACTTATAAGTTGATAAGTTTTGACTATCTTTAATTGTAATTTATTGAATATCAATATTTACTGGTAAAACACCTGTGAAACTATTTTTTTCAAAAAATTGAATTCCTGCGGTTTTTTGAAATTCTTCAAAATCTTGATACGCCTGAATTAACCCTAAAGCCTTTTTTAGATCTGGAATAAGTGGTAAAACGTAAGGATTTCCGAAAACGTAAATAATGCATTTTTTTGTTTGAAGAAGATTAGAAAGCAGTTCGAAAACTTCGTCATTTACTTCAAAATTATTCAAAGGTTTTGCTTTTGGAACAAATAATGTAATGATGAGAGTTTCAAAATTTTCTAATTCATTTTTGATTGTAGCAATATCGGAAGTTTCTAAACTTTCAAAAGCAAATTCTGGTGAATCAAGTTTTGCATTGAGCGTTTTGAAAAATGTGTTTTCAGTATTTTTATATAAACTCAGTTTGGCTAATTTGTTGTTTTTCTGAGCCTCTATAGCTAAATCTGAAATTCCGTTATCAATAATTTTCGTAATTGCATTTTGAGCAATTTCTAGATTTAATTGAGATGTTTTTTCGAAGTTTAATTCGCACGAAACAGCTGTATTTCCAGAAAGAATTCCTGCTTTTTCTTTGGCTTTCAGGATTCTATTATAGCTTTCGAAAATACGGTCTGGAGAAGCATTTTTGTAGATCGCTTCAATTCCTTCTGGAACATTTTCAGCAAAGCATAAAACATCGTTTCCTGCATTGAAAGCTTCCCATTCTAATTGACCTTTGGTTTCGTACAATTTAGAAACGCTGTGCATATTTAAAGCATCAGAAATTAC
>NZ_DHEI01000085.1:22745-23463 GCF_002399805.1 Flavobacterium sp. UBA4854 | reverse complement strand
TTTTCTATTCCTTTAATGAACGGATATAATTCGTTTTCTAATAATTCATCTAAAGTTTCTTTTAAAACAGGCAAACCTAAATGAGAATCTACATTGGTGTTTCCATGTCCAGGAAAATGTTTTAGACAGCCCAAAACGCCAACTTCTGACATTCCTTTTAAATATTCAATAGAAAAATCGGCTACTTTTTCTTTGTTTTCACCAAAAGAACGATATCCGATAACTGGATTATTTGGATTGTTGTTGATGTCTGCCAAAGGCGATAAATTGTATTGAATTCCTGCCGCTTTTAAATCTAGACCAATTTGTTTTCCAACTTCGTAAACCAAACTCGATTTAGTTGAAGGTAAAGCGCCAAGCGTAATTGCATACGGATATTGTGGTGTTTTTTCAATTCGCATTGCTAAACCCCATTCAGCATCAATACTAATTAAAAGTGGAGTAGAAGCGGCTTTTTGATAACGAGAAATAAGTGTTTTGATTTTTTCGTAACTGTCATCATTAAAAACAACTTTTTTCTTGCTTTCGTAGTTGGTTGCAGCACTCGCACGACTATGGAAAAAGGTTAATCCTCCAATATTGTATTCTCTAATAAGTTTTTCTGTTTTCTGAATATTTTCTTCTGTATCATTGATGAATACTGCTGGAAAGAAAAATTGTCCTATTTTTTGTCGTAACGCTTCGGCTTTGATTTTCATTATTGTAAAGTCTTTTTCAT
>NZ_DHEI01000085.1:3014-22569 GCF_002399805.1 Flavobacterium sp. UBA4854 | reverse complement strand
GCCTTTTTCTGTTTGGCTAATTGCTTTTTAGTTTCAATTGCTTTTTCTAATCTGTTTTTGAAACGGAAAAGCTTTGGCAATCCTTCTAATCGGTCTTCAATGGTGATTATTTCGTAAACCACAATTGCTTTTTCTAAAACGCGGATTTCATTATCCAAATCGTTTTCGTTTTTGTAGATCGTTGCTAGCCGATCGTAAGGATGATTTCCTTTAAAGCCTTCTGCAACATTTTCTTCATACAATTCAATTGCTTTTTCAAGATTTCCATTTTTCTCGAACTCAGTTCCTTTCAGATTTCGTTCGTTCTGCAAGTTTTCATTGATTTCCATAGTTAAAGTTTGATTTGGGTGTTAAACTTCTTCTGATTTTTTCCCAAAATCTTTTGGGAAGGTTAAAAAACGTGATAAAATAAGACCTGGAATTGTAGCCAGCAAAACCCAAATAAAGAAGTTTTGATAGCCTAAATATTTTTGTATAAAACCGCTTAACATTCCTGGAAGCATCATTCCTAATGCCATAAAACCAGTTGCCAGTGCATAATGTGCTGTTTTTGATTCTCCTTCGGCAACATGAATTAAATACATCATAAAGGCAGTAAAACCAAAACCGTAACCAAATTGTTCTACAATTACAACGGCGTAAATGTAATAAATTGAAGTAGGATGAAAGAAAGCCAATAATATAAAACCTAAAATTGGAAGGTGCATTGCTAAAAACATTGGAAACATCCATTTCGTAAGTCCCTGTTTTGAGATTGCGATTCCGCCTAAAATACCTCCGATAGTTAAAGCCGCAACGCCACAAGTTCCATAAATAATTCCAACCGCTTCAGTGTCTAATCCCATTCCGCCTAATTCTTTCGAATCTAATAGAAAAGGACTTAGCATTTTAAGCAATTGAGATTCTCCTAGTCTAAAAACCAAGATAAAAGTTAGAATCAATCCGATTTGTTTTTTCTTGAAAAAACTGATAAAAATAGTTGCAAAATCTTGAGAATGCGCAGTTTCTTTAGTTGTCAAAGCATTGATTTCATTCTTTGGTGTAAAAATGAAATTGTAAACGGTAATGAAAGTCATTAGTAAACCAACACAAATCATGGTATATGACCAAGCTTTGGTATTGTCTCCAAATTTATGTTCTAAATAACCTGCAAAAAGCACCACCAATCCGTTTCCTGCTAACATCGAAAGTCTGTAAAAAGTACTTCTAATACCAATAAAGAAAGATTGTTTGTCTTCTGGAAGAACCAATAAATAAAAGCCATCGCTAGCAATATCATTTGAAGCCGAAGCAAAAGCCGCAACCCAGAATATAGACAAGGTCATTATGAAAAATCCGTTGAGCGGAATGGTAAAACCGACCAGCAGAAAAGCAATTGAAATGATTAATTGCATTAGTAAAAACCATTTTCTTTTGGTTCCAATTAATTCAATAAGCGGACTCCAAAGTGGTTTGATAACCCAAGGTAGATAAAGTAAACTGGTGTAAACACCAATATCTTCGTTAGAAATCCCTAAATTTTTATACATAATTACCGAAACGGAAATAATTATAGCATACGGTAATCCAGAAGCGAAGTTAAGAAGCGGAATCCAAAACCAAGGTTTGTTATCTGTTTTCATTAGGTTGATTTGGTGTATAGTTTTTAAATGGCTTTTTTAAATCTATTGCAATTGGAGTACTTTCATTGGCATAGTAATCAATAAAAGTTACTGCACAGGCTTTGTAAAGGTTTAATTTTCCTGCCGCTATTGCGAAATTGATTTTTCCGTCAACTTCTTTTATCGTTACTTTCTCAATAATTTTTGTTGCATCATTAGTATCAATTTTCGAAATATGTTCTGCTCCATAAACTACCATATAGCGAACCTTTGTATTTAGAGGACTTTGGAATGTGAAATCATATTTAATACTGTCTTTTTTGTACTCCAATAATTTTGGCGTGTCAATAATTACATGTCGTAAATTTGGAACAGCTGCAGGAAGTGCAGGATATTTATATTGATTTTCTTCTAAATGACGAACGACATCGAAGTTTTTGCCCATAAACCATTTTGAGCTGAAGTAAGCGCTTCCAGAAACATTTTTGAAAGTTCTTAAGAAATCAATTTGGGTTGGAATTTCGGTCATATAATTCCAGCTTTTATCACCGTCGCCTCTAATTTTGTACGTAGCATGTCCGATGTAAATAGCAGTATTCGGATTAGCGTTCTCAGACCACCATTTTACCAATTTAGAGTAAGAAGCTCTAGTATTGTTCATGCTCCAATATAATTGAGGCAAGATATAATCGATCCAGTTCTGATCCATCCATAACATCGGATCAGCGTATAAATCATCATAATTTGAAGTCGACTGTGTTTCAGAGCCTTTTGGATCTTGAGATTTATTTCTCCAAACCCCAAACGGACTAATTCCAAATTGAACCCACGGTTTGCTTTCTTTAATGGTAGCCGAAATGGCATGTACAAAGTTGCTTACATTTGCACGACGCCAATCTGCACGGCTTAAACCTGCGCCATATTTTTGGTACGAAGCATTATCGTTAAATACTTTTCCAGGAACAGCATAAGGATAGAAATAATCATCAAAATGAATGGCATCAATATCATATTTGTCAACAACTTCTTTTACGACTTTGGTTAAATGCGCTTGAACTTCTGGTAAAGCAGGATCGTAATAATATTTTCCACCATATTCAATCATCCATTCTGGATGTTTAAAAAGATCATGATTTGGGCTTAAAAGATTTTTGTTCAAATCAAAAGTTGCACGATAAGGATTCAGCCAAGCGTGAAACTCAAAGCCTCTGTTGTGTGCTTGCTCAATCATCCAAGCCAAAGTATCGTAATACGGATTTGGAGCCAAACCTTCTTTTCCGGTCAAAAATCGTGACCAAGGTGCAAATTCTGAAGGATAAATAGCATCTCCAACACTTCTAACCTGAACAATTACAGCATTATAATTTAGTTTTTTGTAAGCTTCTAAAATTTCAAGATAATCAGCTTTTTCTTTTTCCACATTATCCATACTTGTTTTCGGCCAGTCAATATTTACAACCGTTGCAATCCATACACCTCTAAATTCGTTTTTAGGATGCAGTATTTTTTCTTGTGAAAATGATTTCAATCCAAAGAAAAATAAAAGTATGATAGAGTATAGTAAGTGCTGATTTTTATGCATTTCAATCTTTTTAAACAAAAAACCAAAAATAGTTTTTTTAACTGATTATAATTAATAACGCTGGGTTTTTTCCGCCACGAATTCACGAATTATTTTTTTTCAAAGATTAAATATAATCCAAGTAATTACAATTCGTTTAATTAATAACGTTTTTTCCGCATAGATTTTTAAATAAATTCGTGAATTCGTGGCTATCTTTTAATCTGGAAAAGAAATTTTCCCCATTGTTACTGATGGAATTCCTTTTTGTGAACCAAAATTATAATTTCCTCCAGCAACAGTTTCATTAGCCAAAACGGCAAATAAAACGGCTTCTTTCGCATCGCCTGAAATTCCTAGAACGTCGCTTTTTTCAAATTTACAAGACAATAATTCCTGTAACCAGCTTACCATTAACGGATTTCGCGCGCCACCGCCAGACATATAAACTGTAAACTCTTCGATTGGTGTTTTAGTATTTTCTACAACAAACAAAACCGCTTCGGCAATCGTTTCGGCGCTCAAACGTGTTAAAGTTGCAAGCAAATCTGGTGCCGAAATATGCTGTAATCCTAATTTTACCAAAGCAGAGTTTACAAACTCATGATTAAATAATTCCTGACCAATTGTTTTTGGAAAACTTTGTTTGAAAAATGGATCGCTTTTTAATTCGCTTAAAAGTTCGTGATTTACAGTTCCGCTTTTAGCAATTTCAGCATCTTTATCAAAGCTTTTTTCAGGGAAAAATTGTTTGGTGAAAATATCGATTAGAGTATTTGCTGTTCCGGTATCGGTTACAAAAACTTCTTCGGCATTTTGTGAAGCTGGCAAATAAGTAAAATTGGCAATTCCGCCCATGTTGAGCATAATTCGGTTTTCGTCTTTTTTGCTGAACAATAAATAATCGCCATAAACGGCCAAAGGCGCGCCTTCGCCACCAGCTGCAACGTGTTTTTGTCTGAAATCTGAAAGCGTGATAATTCCGGTTTTTACCGCAATATGATCGCCATCGCCAATTTGCAAAGTGGCGTTTGGAAATTTTTCCTGCTGATGCAAAAATTTTGGCGCGTGCAGAACCGTTTGTCCGTGCGAAGCAATCAAATCGACTTCGTTTGCGGGAATATTCCATTTAGCAAGACAATCATTGATCATTCCCGCGTGCAGATTTGCAATCCATTCGTTTAATAAAACTAAATGCTGAAAATCGATTGTTTTCTGCGCAAATACTTTTCTGATTTCGGTTTTAATATCGTCGTTGTAATCTATGGTTTCAAACTGCTGGATTTTGACAATCGTATTTCCGCCTTCGCCCGAAACTTCGCAAAGAGCAATATCGAGTCCGTCAAGTGAAGTTCCTGACATTAAGCCTAATATTTTTCGAGTCTCTTTTTGAGCAATCTCGTAGAGAGCTTTTATGTTTTTATTCATTAAAATGAAGTTTTAAGGAAGTGTTTTTTGGAAGCGCTAAAATCAGATTATTTTAGGTATAAATATAGAAAAAGGTTTTTTTTATTTTTTTAAATATATTAGAACAAGGTATTATCTAGCATTGCCAGTGGTTTCAAGCACTGTGTTATATTTAACGAAAAGATGGGTGGTTACAAACACAGGTATAGAATAAATTTACCAACCAAAATATTTAATTGCAATTATGAATATCAATAAATATGTATAAGGGTTTAAGCATCAATCTTTTTTTTACATATCTTTATTTTTTAAAAGTATAATTCATGGATGAAACAAATGAGTTAAGATGTACAATTGAAGAGAAAGAGGTTTCCCTCCAAAAACATTTCAGTCTTTATCAAAAGAATTTAAGAAAATACCCTTTCTATTTAAAATATGATGCTTTCAAAGACCTAAAATTAATTTTTGAATTATACTCCGAAATATTTCATCTAAGAGGTTATAATTATAGCAAATTTACAGATGAAAAACTCATCAAATTAATTAAACCATTTAGCGATAACGAAAAGAAAGAACTAATTGGGCATCTTATAAAATCTCTCGTAAAGAATGGTAATGATGATGAAGCCAAGAACATGATTCTATTACTAAATAAGCTAGAAATTAAGTGTTATTGGAATTCAATATGCAAATTTCAAAATGTACTTTCAAATCTGCTTAAACTAACACTAAAAGCACTATCTTTTAATATATGGATAGTGTTAATGTTTATTGCAATATATTTGATTATTTCAACTACTATATTCTGCGAAGCAAGTTTTGATTTAATGACAGTCTTAGAGGTGAAAAAGATCAAAGTATCAGATGTAAATTGGATAAACAATCTTGGAAACTTATTTACATATATTTTTGAACTGGATGAACGTATGCAAGTTACTCCACTAAATTTTTTGGGAGTACTCGTATTGGTTTTTCAAAAGTCATTTTTATTATTAGTCATAGGAAATTATTTAATCAAGGAAATTTTCAACAAAATAAAACTACAATAATTTTATGAGTGTAAAGAATTTAGAATATGACATTAAAAGATTCAACTCTTTAATTTTACGAATAATACTTATTTTTGTTCTGAATGCTGTTTTTTTTATTAATAAAAATATATTTCCAAGCTGGGTTTATTTCTCTTCTATATCACTTTACACTTTATTACTGCTTTTAAATTATCTAACAACCAAGAATTTTAACAAAGGTGCAATTAGGTTATTTCTTGACTGTATTGTTATTTGCATTTTTTTATATAAAAAAGATTTAGACTGTGTCTTTACTTATTTTCCATTTCTTCTATTAATTTTCAATACTCAAAGTCATTCTAGCAAAAACAGTAAGTTTTGGTTATTTGTATTGCTAATACATTTGTCAATCTTAATCGTTGATAATTTTAGTTTTAAATTAACACATCATATAATTCCATGCATATTTTATATTTTTATCTTTATTCTATACATCCGCAATTTAATTTCTTTTTTTAAAGAAGACATGTTGAATTTAGTAAGCAATTTATTTATAGAAAATGTTAATGAAAATAATAGTCACAGAATTTTAAAAAATGTAATTCAAAAGATAAATTCATCACAAATTGGAATTTTAAATAAAATTTCTGAAGTTTTTTTATTTATAAACAATAATGAAAAATTTGTATTAATCAAAGGTTCTAAATTTATTACAAATAATGATTTAAAATCTTCTATTAACATTGAAAGTATTATTAAAAATAATGATGAAAAAAGTAATGTTTTTAAAGATTCTGTTGAGATAGACAATGTTAATTATAATGTCTCTTATTGGCTACATCATAAAATTTTAGAGAAAGATTATTATTTTCTAGTTGCGTTAAAAAAAGACAATATTTTCAATGAATTTTTAATAACAAGTTTCAGACCCATATTTGAATACATTGGAAGAATTTACTATATGAGTAATTCTTTAATGGCAATAAGTAATGAAAACCAAAAAATTATAAAACAAAAAATAGCTTATGTTTTTGACGCACAAAATGCCCTTCATTATGTAAAAAACAAATTAACGCCTATTACATCTACAATTAACTTAATGGATAGATATTTCAAACAAAAAGATCTATCTGAAGAAAATAAAAAATACATACAAAATCGACTATTGACAAATAATAATAATTACGAAATCAAGCAAATCATAAAAAAGGCCGAAATTTTAATTAAAGGTGTTGATAACATTTTAGAGGAAAAAGATAAAAGCATATCTTTAAAAGCATTAATTGATGATATAAGAAAAAATTGGTTTTTTCATTTTAACAATATTGATGATGTAATAATTAGTGTGGAAAATCTTAAAAATATAAAAATTGAAATAAATCAAATGATGTTTGATTTCGTTTTTACAGATATTATTGAAAATATTAATAAATATGGAAAAGAGGGAGGAAAAAGAGTGGAAATTAGTCTTGAAGATGATATAATTAAAATTTTATTTTCAAATAAAATTTCGGATTATGATAGAGATAAAAGAGAATTAGATGAAATAGTTAATTTATATAATTTAACAAATAACGATGAAATTTACAGTAGAAAAACTCATGGTCTAAGTTTCATAAGACGATTACTCAGAAGAAAAAATATTGCGAATAAAATTTTTATCGATAAAGAGGCAAAAACATTTAATAACGAAATCAAGCTAAAAAGATATATAGATGAAAATATTAGTATTTGAAAATGAAATACCAAAGGTCAAAGATGCCTTTAATGATGTAAACGAATTAGATTTCGATAAAAGTTTAAAAGTTGAGTATGTTGATAAATCACAAAATTTTGGTGATTATAAAAAGACCTCAGAATATGATGTAATATTCGTTGATATAGATTTATCACCCACTAGCTTTAAAGATGGCTATGGAGTTATTGAAGACATTCTTAAATTTGGAAACAAAAACATAGTTGTTTTAACTGGAAACATGGTTGAAGATGAACTAAAAAAAAGAGGATTAAGTGATTTAAAAATTTTATCAAAACCAATTTTTTTAGATGAGTTAAAGGAGGTAATAGAAAATTTTAAATAAATCAAAATTACCTTTCTAATGTTTAGATAAAATTTGTATTTAAACTTTCTCAAATAATTTTCCGAAATATCTTAAGAATATAATCTACAAAACTCCTGCTAGCGCGAGCGTCCTGCTCGTGCCCATAAAAAATATCAATTACTAAAAGAGAAAACCTCGACTTAAAAATCAAGGTTTTCCATTTAAATTCTACTCCAACTCCAAATAAGGGTTTAAAGTTTCTGCTAATTCATTGAGCCAGTAAAAGCTGTCTCTTAATCTGATGATTTCGCTTTGAAATGTTTCATGTTCGCTCAAAACACATAAAGCGAGTGTGAAATTTACCTGCCTTAATGTTTTAGCCATTTCAACAGGATCGATTCTGTCGTTGAAAAAATTCAAAAGCTTGATTTCGGTTTCCTTGGAAAGAGCGTTGTTAATCATATACCTAAATTTGAGAATAATAGCCATTGTAAGTGTAACGATTTATACATTTCACTCCTTTGGATAAGTTTATATTAGTTTATTCTTTGTGTTTAGGACTGTAAAGATATTAAAAAAATATTTTAAAGTAAGAAAAAGATTATGTTTTGTTTTTTTTAAAAACAATACTATTGCTGAAGTATATTGTCTCTAATTGGTAAATATAAAACGATATTTTGAAAAATGATAAATTCAGTGAGATTTCCACACAGTATGTCATTTCGAAGGAAGAGAAATCTTCGCAAGAAACTCGATAAAGATTGGCTTTTCGTTGCGGAGTTACGTGCGAAGATTTCTCCTTCGTCGAAATGAGAATATTGGGGAAATTCGTTGTGTCAATTTTTAGTTGTCATAAGCCTTCGACTTCGCTCAGGGTGACAATCGTTTTTTATGTTTTTATAAGCCTTTTTAGATGAATATAAGATCGCTCAAGATGACAATTTATTTAGAGAGAAAACCTTTGTCACTTTGCAACTTTGAGCCTTTGTACCTTATTTAAGCACAAACTCATTTTCTTTCAATTTCTTCAAAACAGCAGCAATAATTTTAGAACGGCATTCTGAGTTTTGAATTGTTGATGCGGTTTTAACCCAATAACGAACATTAAGCTGAATAACACCCGCTGCGGCAACATCTGTAATTACGGCGGCGTTTTCATGGTCTTTTTCGGTTACCTCTTCGCTGTTGCCTAAAACTTCTTTTACGAGTTCGATGGCTCGGGTATAATCAGAACCATATTCTAGTCCGACGGTGAAAGTTTGAAGGAGAAAGCCTTCGCTATTGTAGTTAATTAAAGTGTTTTTTATAAGAAGCGCATTTGGAATGTAAATGATTTTAGAATCGCTTTTTACTTCGGTATCACGGAGGTTAAGATTAATGACTTCACCTTTTACACCGTTGCTTTCGATAATATCGCCAATAGAAAACGGACGTTTGAAAGCGAGCAGAATTCCGGCAAGGAAATTTTCGCCAATATCTTTAAGCGCAAAACCAATTACAAAAGCCGAAATTCCGGCACCAGCCAGCATGCTTTGCGCAACGCCTTCAAGACCAATAATTCGGAACATAAACAAGATTCCGATAATAATTAAGACCGATTTAATTAAACGCGCAATAAAAACCGCCAAAAGACGATCGTGCATTTTTGTTTTGAGTCGGTTTCCTGCAAAAATACCCACACGGCTTGCAATAAACCATGAAACGAGAACGACCAAAACGGCCAGAATAAATTTTGGGGTAAGATCGACAATGCTATTGTAGTAACCTTCGAGGTGGCTGATAACGTCTTGAAAGAAATTTTCCATAATGATAAAGACATAAAAAAGTAAAATTTTAAAATTACCTTTTTAGTAAGCCGAATGCTTTACAGGATTCTCTCAGAATTTTATAAAATATGATGGAGTTGTTAGATAAATTCATAAAATAGAATCGTTTTGCCCTGCGATATTTTTATCTTTGTGGTCTGAGTTTTTTCAGGAAATATTTTTATAAAAAGCACATTTACATGTTGACCCAATCTAATTTAGAGCAATTAGCCAATAGTCTCGAAGGCACACTTTTATTCGATGAGCTTCATAAAACGCTTTATTCTACAGATGCTTCAGTGTACCGAATTAAGCCAAATGCGGTGGCAATTCCTAAAACGACTGAAGATATTGCCAAACTGATTCAATTTGCGGCAGAACATAAGCTGTCGATTACGCCAAGAACCGCGGGAACTTCGCTGGCTGGACAAGCAGTAGGAGACGGATTGGTGGTTGATGTGTCGAAGCATTTTACTAAAATATTAGGTTATGATGCTGAAAGGAAAACCGTAACGGTTCAGCCAGGTGTTATTCGCGATGAGCTGAATTTATTTTTAAAACCTCACGGCGTATTTTTTGCACCCATTACATCGACATCAAACCGCGCAATGATTGGCGGAATGGTAGGAAACAACTCTTCAGGAACAACTTCGATTCGATATGGTGTTACGCGTGATAAAATTGCTGAGGTAAAAGCACTTTTAAGTGATGGTTCTGAAGTGGTTTTTAAAGACCTGACTTCGGCTGAATTTATTGAAAAAACAAAAGGTGATTCTTTAGAAAATAAAATATACAAAACAATTTACGACGAGCTTACTATAAAAGAAGCTCAAGAAGAAATTGTAAAAGAGTTTCCGAAACCAGAAATTCACAGAAGAAATACAGGTTATGCCGTTGATATTCTGTTGAAATCAGAATTATTTGGCGGAACTGAACCCACCATAAATCTTGGAAAATTGCTTTGCGGAAGTGAAGGAACTTTGGCTTTTACAACCGAAGTGACGCTGAAAGTTGACGATTTGCCACCACCTCACAGTATTATGGTTGTTGGACATTATCATACCATTCAAGAGTCTCTAGAATCGGTTGTGGTGGCTATGAAACATCATTTGTACACTTGCGAAATGATCGACGATACGATTTTGGATTGTACCAAAACCAATCGTGAGCACATTAAAAACCGTTTCTTTTTGGTTGGAGAACCAAAGGCGATTATGTTGTTTGAAGTGGCATCGCATACTTTAGAAGATGCCGAAAAACAAGCCGATGCTTTGATTGCCGATTTAGAGCAAAACAATTTTGGTTACGCTCGAGTAAAAATCTACGGAAACGATATTGACAAAGCCAATGAATTACGAAAAGCAGGTCTTGGACTTTTAGGAAGTATTGTAGGCGACGATAAAGCTGCCGATTCGATTGAGGATACAGCAGTTGAATTGAGCGATTTGCCAGCTTATATTGCTGAGTTTTCGGCAATGATGTTAAGACACGGACAAGAAGCGATTTATTACGCACATGCGGGTGCAGGAGAATTGCACTTGCGTCCCGTTTTGAATTTGAAGAAAACATCTGACTTAAAATTATTTAGAACCATTGCGACAGAAGTAGCGCATTTGGTAAAAAAATATAGAGGCTCGTTAAGTGGTGAACATGGCGACGGAATTGTGCGCGGTGAGTTTATTCCGTTTATGATTGGCGATAAGAATTACGAACTTTTGAAAAGAATCAAATTGGCGTTCGATCCAAATTCGGTTTTGAATATTGGGAAGATTGTCAATGCCTTGAAAATGGATGAAAATCATCGTGTTATTTCGGGCAGAGTAGAACCAGATATTAAAACGTTTCAGGATTTCTCAGACAGTTTAGGAATTTTGCGTGCAGCCGAAAAATGCAACGGTTCTGGTGATTGTCGAAAATTGCCGTCAGGCGGAGGGGCAATGTGTCCGAGTTATCGTGCAACTAGAAACGAAAAAGAAACAACGCGTGCAAGAGCGAATGCTTTACGTGAATATCTGACGTATTCTGAAAAAGAAAATAAATTTGACCAGAAAGAATTATATGAAGTTTTTGAGTTGTGCGTGAGTTGTAAAGCCTGCGCAAGCGAATGTCCAAGTAACGTGGACGTAGCGACTTTGAAAGCGGAATTTTTATATCAATACCAAAAAGCAAACGGATTTACAACCCGAAATAAGATTTTTGCCAACAACGCCAAATTGAACAAAATGGGAAGTAAATTCCCGTCGATTACGAATTTTATTTCGAATCAGTCTTTGGTAAAAAAAACAATGGGAATTGCGCCAGAAAGACAAGTTCCGCTTTTGGCGAAAAAGACTTTTAGAAAATGGTATGCCAACAATAAATCTTCACAAACCGATTTTCCAAACGGAAGATTGTATCTGTTTGTAGATGAATTCACGAATTATTATGATGTAAATATCGGAATCGATGCTTTCGAATTATTGACGAAATTAGGCTATCAGGTTTTGGTTGTCGATCATGAGGAAAGCGGAAGAACGTATCTTTCAAAAGGATTTTTGGAAGAAGCGAAGAAAATTGCGAATCATAATGTAAGTGTTTTTAAAGATTTGGTTTTAGGAAACGAACCTTTAATTGGAATTGAACCTTCGGCGATTTTGACTTTTAGAGATGAATATCTTCGTTTAGCCGATGATAAAGAAGCTGCAGAACAGTTGTCGAGAAATGCTTTTACAATTGAAGAGTTCTTCAAAAAAGAAATCATAGATGGTAAAATCACAGCCGATTCTTTTTCAGAAGAAAGTAAAGAAATTAAAATTCACGGACATTGTCATCAGAAATCTTTAAGTTCTGTTGAAGCGACTTTTGCAATGCTGAATCTGCCAAAAAATAATACGGTTACGATTTATAATTCGGGTTGCTGCGGAATGGCGGGTTCTTTTGGTTATGAAAAAGAACATTACCAAGTTAGTATGCAAATGGGAGAGGATACGTTATTTCCAAAAGTACGTGCTACAGCAGAAAACGTGAAAATCGCTGCAGCAGGAACAAGTTGTCGTCATCAAATTTATGATGGAACTAGTCGTGAGGCTCAGCATCCTGTTAGTATTTTGAGGAATTGCCTTAAGTAAGATGTGTCTCGTAAATATGAAAAAGTTTTGCCACAGATTAAAAGGATTAAAATGATTTTTATTTCACGCAGATTTTACAGATTTAAGCAGATAATCGCAGATTTTAAGTATCGCTAGTTTAAAATTAAATCTGCCTAAATCTGCGAAATCTGCGTGAAAAATTATTTAGATAAAGATTAAAAAAATCATTTTAATCATTTTAATCCTTTTAATCTGTGGCAAAAAAAAACTATTTCAAACTAATTTTTTTACCAGTTTCAGCCGCTTTATAAATGGCGTTTATGATTTTTACATCTTTAATTCCTTCTTCACCAGTAATATGATTTGGAAGTTTTTGGTTTGCTAAAATCACTTTACAAATCTCGTCCATTTGGGTTTGCTGTTGGTTTATAACTGGGAAATTAAAAGGTTTTCCATCAGATCTTTTACCTACAAATGGACCATAACTTACAGCAGGACTCATTTCGAAGAAACCTTCATCTGCGGCAGCATGAAATCGGTCGATTCCAAAACCGTAAGAACTACTGCAATTGGCAACAGCACCACTCGGAAATTCCATTTGCCACGTAATATTTTCTTCCACTTGTGCAAATCTGTTTTTGTTGTTTATGGTTCCAAATTGCGCCGTGACAGCAATTGGTTCTTCGCCTAAAACATAACGCGAGACTTGAATGCAATAAACCCCTAAATTAATTAATGCGCCACCTCCTGCAAACTTTTTTGTAAGTCTCCATTCATTTCGAGCATTTAAATCAACAGGTTTATTTACGTCGTGAATATCGTAAGTGCTATAACCTAGAGAAGTTTCAATATAACGAACTTGTCCCAAAACTTTTTCTTGCCCCAATCGTTTTACTTCTAGATGATTTGGTTCATAATGCAAACGATATCCCATTGCCAATTGAACGTTATTGTCGTTGCAGGCTTTTATCATTTCTTCACAATCTTCAATAGTAATTGCCATTGGTTTTTCTACAATTACATGTTTTCCAGCTTTAGCAGCACGAACGGTAAATTCTTTATGAAGCGAGTTTGGAGTTACAACATAGACAAGGTCAATATCTTTGTTTTTTATAATTGAATCGAAGTTTTCGTAATTGTAAATATTCTTCTCTGGAATATTATATTTCTTTTTCCATGTTTCAGCTTTAGAAGGCGTTCCTGTAACAATTCCGTTAAGTTGGCAATATTCAGAAACCTGAAGGCCTTCAGCTAATAATGAAGCATAGTTTCCTAAACCACACAAAGCAATATTTATTTTTTTTCCAGTATAGGGTTTATGAATCTTTTCTGTTTCGGTTACAAAAGAAGGAAGCGAAGTCATGATAACCGAAGCTCCCACACCAAGGCCAAATTTATTTACAAAAGAACGTCTCGTGATTTTTTCCATAAAAATGATTCTTTAAAATTAAATACTACTTGTATTAGTAAGCTCATTTTGGGAAATGTTACATTTGTATTTGACTTAAATGTGATGAATGTTAAGATTTTTTGTTTCACGCAGATTTAAAAAGATTTAGGCAGATATCACAGATTTAATTTGTTGTGATTTTTAAAATAAAATCTGCTCAGATCTGCAAAATCTGCGTGAAACAAAAATTTGTGATGATTAGAGTTTTCAATGTTAAAAAAGAAAATTCGAGAAATTATTGTAATTAGTAGCAAAAAAAAAAAACTTAGTGTCTTAGTGTCTTCGTGGCAAGAAAAAAAATCACAAAAAAACAAAATGGTTTTATATATTTGAAATCAGGATAATTTTTGCATTATTTGCAAAATAAAACCAGAACGACTGAATTAAATCAATTTATAATAGCAAAACATATATGGCATTTTCAAGTTTATTCCGAAAAAAAACAGTGCAGGATATTCTGAAACAGGTTGCAAAAAACGAGGCAGATGGGCATGAAGCATTAGGAAAGCACCTTACAACCAAAGATTTAACTGCTTTCGGGATTGCTGCGATTGTTGGTGCGGGGATTTTCAGTACGATCGGAAAAGCAAGTGCAGATGGAGGACCAGCCGTAATATTTTTGTTCCTTTTTACAGCTCTAGCCTGTAGTTTTGCCGCTTTTGCTTATGCTGAATTTGCATCGATGGTTCCCGTTTCGGGAAGTGCTTATACGTATTCGTATGTGGCTTTCGGAGAAATCATTGCCTGGATTATCGGTTGGGCTTTAATCATGGAATATGCCGTTGGAAACATAACCGTGGCCATATCGTGGAGTGATTATTTTACGGGACTTCTCCAGAGTGGCGGCATTCATTTGCCACAATGGATCCAGATGGATTACCTGACTGCTTCAAACGGCTTCAACGATGCCGAGGCTTTAATGCGAGGTGGAAAATCATTTGAAAATTTAAGCGTTGCTTTACAACAAGCGCATACAGCTTGGACTACAGCGCCAACGATAGGATCTTTCCATTTTGTAACAGATATACCAGCATTATTCATTATTATTTTGATTACTGCTTTGGTTTATAGAGGAATGAAAGAATCTCGTAATGCGAGCAATTTAATGGTTGTTGTAAAACTTTGTGTGGTTCTTTTAGTTATCGCTGTGGGAATATTTTATGTAGATACGGCAAATTGGGATCCGTTCGCTCCAAATGGAGTTAGTGGAGTTTTAAAAGGAGTATCAGCTGTTTTCTTTGCTTATATTGGTTTTGATGCTATTTCTACAACAGCAGAAGAATGTAAAAATCCGCAGCGTGATTTACCACGCGGAATGATGTGGGCAATTATCATTTGTACCATTTTATATATTGCTATTGCTTTGGTTTTAACCGGAATGGTAAAATATCATGAATTAAATGTTGGAGATCCGCTAGCATTTGTTTTCGATAAATTAAACTTAAAATGGATGTCAGGAATTATTGCTGTCAGTGCAGTTGTGGCAATGGCGAGCGTTTTATTGGTTTTCCAAATGGGACAGCCTCGTATCTGGATGAGTATGAGCCGTGATGGATTGCTTCCTAAGAAATTCTCAACTGTTCACCCAAAATTTAAAACTCCTTCTTTTGCTACTATTGTTACAGGATTTGTAGTAGCGGTTCCAGCATTGTTTTTAAACTTAACAATGGTAACCGATTTATGTAGCATAGGAACTTTATTTGCCTTTGTATTGGTTTGCGCAGGAGTGTTAGTTCTTCAAAACAAACCCGAAATTCCAAGAGGAAAATTCAAAACGCCTTATATCAATTCAAAATACATTTTACCAGTTTTAATTATTGTAGGCTTATATTATGCTTTTGCTTTCAACAGCAAAGCTACTATGGCATTCATTAATAATGAGGCACAAACTTTTGATGCGACTTCAATTGTAACTTCTTTAGATAAAGAAGATTCTCAAAAAGTTTTCAATTATTTAAAGAGCATCGATGTAAATAATAAAACTTCTGAAACTTCAGATTTGGAGCATTTATTAAGCCAATATCAAGATGATGAGGTTAAATATGCTGAGGTTGTAAAAGGACTTCCAATTAAAGATTCATTAAAATACGAAACAGGATTCCAGTTGTTCAAACACAAAATTCCTATGTGGATTTTCTTATTTGTTCTGGTTGGATTGGCAGTTTGGGCTTTTAGAAAAAATCTTTCTTTAATTCCTCTTTTAGGATTAATCTGTTGTTTGTATATGATGGCCGAATTAAGCGTTTGGAACTGGATTTATTTTACAGTTTGGCTATTGATCGGGCTTCTTATTTACTTTACTTATAGTAGAAAAAACAGTAAATTAAACTTTGTAGAAAAAGTATAAGTTCAAAAAAAAACATAAAAAAGCCATTCTGGATATCTCTGGAATGGCTTTTTTATTTGAGAAAAAGATAAAGAGGTTTTTCCTTGCCGAAAGTCCGTTTTTTCTCTAATTTGGACTCTCAAATTTTTAATTTATTTTTTTTATTACATGAGTTTTCTTGATAAAATATTAGGCAAAAATGAAGCTCCAATACAATCTTATAATGATTTCTGGAATTGGTTTTTAGCAAATGAAAAAGAGTTTTTTAAAACCGTTCAAAGTGGAGAAAATATACATCAAGGCTTTTTTGATAAACTAGTGCCAAAGCTAGATGAAATTCACGAAGGAATTTATTTTCTTACTGGAATGTTCGATGATCAAACTGCCGAATTAGTTCTTACGCCAGATGGAGCAATCAGAAACATTTATGTTATTGAAGAATTAGTTAATGCTGCCCCAGAAATTAATGGATGGAAATTCACAGCTTTAAAACCAGCTTCTGATATTAATAATATTGGAATTACCTATCAGGATTTTGAATTCAGTAAAGAAAACTTAAAATTTTTTCCTCGTGTCCATGAAGGTTACCCAGATGAAATAGATTTGGTAATTGTTTATGATCATTTTATTGAAGAGAAAAAATCTAATGTGACTAATGGAGTGTATATTTTTCTGGACAATTATTTGGGTGAATTGCATTCTGTTGCCTTAATCGATAATTTGGTTGTTATAGGGCCAGAAAATGTTTCTGAAGAATTAATTCCAATCGAAAAATTAAAAGACTATTTAATTTGGAGAGAGAAAGAATTTGTTGAAAAATATGAAGGAACTCGACATAATACAGAAAATGACGGTTATGCCAATTTTGAAGGAAAAAGAGAAGATGGTTCTATTGTTTTGGCTTTAATTAATACTACAATTTTAGAATGGGATAAAAAAGCATCGCATCCTTGGGTTTTTATTGTTGTAATTCCTTTTGATGATTGTGATAATGGCGGATTACCAGATGAAAAAACATATAAGCTTCTAGATGAAATTGAAGAAGAAATTATCGCTAGTTTGCCAGATTCTGAAGGATATTTAAATTTGGGAAGGGAAACGGCAAACAATAAAAGGGAAATATTTTTTACTTGTAAAGACTTTAGAAAACCAGCTAAAATTGCTGACGAACTAATTAAGAAATACAGCGGAGTTTTCGAAATAAGCTACGAACTTTATAAAGATAAATATTGGCAATCATTTAGACATTTTCAGTCCAAATAAAATTCAAAAGCCGTTCTGATAATTCAGAACGGCTTTTTTATGGAATTGATGGTGATTCAAAAAAGTCTATTTTTTTACAATCTTTTGCATTGTTTCTACACCATTTTCTAAACGGATTGTAATAAAATACAATCCAGAACTTAGACGGCTAACATCAATACTGCTTGTATTAGATTTTCCTTCCTGAACAATGCTTCCTTGTGCAGAAATAATAGTGTATTGGCTAATTGCAATAGTAGAATTTACCATCAAGGTATGATCTACTGGATTTGGATAAAGTCGTACCGCATAGGTTTCTTCTTCTTTGGTGTCTGTGGTAATTGCCATTCTTGAAGTGCTAGAACCCCATGTATAGGAGTAGCCATCAGTTTTACTTAACAAATCGGCAGTTTGATTTACCGAACCACTAGAGCCATTATTGAAAATGATATTAATTGATGTTGGCCCATTGATAGTGTATTTGTAAAAACCGTTAGTATCTGCTGTCATTGTTACGCCAGGCCAAGTAGCATTTGTTACACTTCCTGAAGGAACAGCATTCCAATAATATATTTTTGGAGTAGTTGTCCAAGTTGTAGGAGGTTTAAAATATACAGTAAGCGTTGGAACGGCTGTAAAAGTATACGTTTCTATTTTTACAGCTGATGCGACTCCAGAAGTATTGACAACAAAAGCTTTTAAAGTTGTATTTGACGTAAAAGCGAATGATTTACTGCCAATTGCAGAAGCAGAGCTCGTTGTTGGAGTTGTGCCGTCTAAAGTGTAATAAATGGTAGAAGAAGTTTCGTTTGCTGTTAAGACAACACTCACAGTAGTTCCAGTTGTAAATGTTCCTCCAGGTTTAGAATTGGTAAAATCTGGAGCAATAACAGGACATCTGTTCGCAGGTTCTGCATTCAGCCAACCAGAATCATAATACTTAATTCCTGCTGTAGCACTTAAATCTCCAGTTTTTAGATTACCATCATTAAAAAGTAAATTAGAAGCACTTACTGTTGACGGAAAAGTATATTTATACCAATCTCCACAATCTTGCGTCATTGCAACTCCTGGATAAGTTACCGCAGGGGCAGTTCCAGTTGGTGACCAATAATAAATTTTAACCGAAGAACTCCAATTGGATGGTTTCTTAAAATAAACCGTAAATGTAGTAGGAGTAGAAAAAGTATAAGTTTGTGTTTTTATAGCAGAACTTACTCCCGCAGCATTCTTAACAAAAGCCTTTAATGTTGTCGTGCTAGTTATTGTAATTGATTTAGTGCCGATGGCAGAGGCAGAAGCTGTAGTAGGATCTGTTCCGTCAAGAGTATAATAAATTAGAGAAGTGCTTTCGTTTGCTGTTAGCGTTAGATTTAAAGTTGTTCCTGTAGTGAAATTTCCTCCTGCTTGCGAGAATGTAAAATCCGGCGCTACAGAAGGGCATCTGTTTGCAGGTTCAGCACTTAGCCAGCCGTTATCATAAAATTTGATTCCGCCAGTTGAATTTAGATCGCCTGTCTTTAGTGAACCATCATTAAACAATAAATTTGAAGCGCTTACTGTTGATGGGAAAGTATATTTATACCAGTCTCCACAATCTTGAGTCATTGCAACTCCAGGATAAGTTACCGCAGGAGCAGTTCCTGTTGGCGACCAATAATAAATTTTTACAGCAGAATTCCAGTTGGATGGTTTTTTAAAATAAACCGTAAATTCTGGAAGTGCTCCAATCGTATACGTTTTGGTTACAATATCAGATTGATTGCCATCTTTGTCAACAGCAAAAGCTTTAATTGTTGTAGTTTGCGTAATGTTGATTGTTTTTGTCGATTCCACAACTGGCGAAGCTGTTGTTGGAGTAGAACCGTCAATTGTATAATACAATTTTGGCTTCGGATCTGTGCTGTCTGTTGCTGTAATTGTTACATCTATGGCTGTAGTTGAATTTCCGGCCTCAGGCGTAAAAGCTATTTTTGGTGCAACATCTAAGTTTTTTCCAACCCAAACGTGCTGAATTTTAGATTTAGTGGTATTTCCTTTTTT
>NZ_DHEI01000085.1:1619-2842 GCF_002399805.1 Flavobacterium sp. UBA4854 | reverse complement strand
GCAGAATATTGATTTGCAATTACATCTGGAAGCATGTATAAATCGGCTTGCGGATTATTGGTAACATTTCCTTTAGGGAAAACTCTTTCTGCCATAGGCAATGTTATCCAACTTCCAACTTCGCTTCCTCCAGCATAAGTTTCATTTTGATTAGAATTAGGACTGTTTTTTCCATCAACATCAATTCTGTATTTTAATTCGGCTTTCTCAATACCGCTTACATCATAAGCAAAAGTATATACCGTAAAATCGGCAGAGTTTAAGAAATCTTTATAAGCATAAGGAGCTCCATATCCTTTTTCACCAGGATTGTAAGGCCAACGTTGCGGAATAAATACAGATGGTTTCGTTGCATCAACTCCAGGATGGGCATCTAAAGTTGGTTTTGCAAATTGCACACATCGATTAACAGCAAGAGTTGTTTTTATTTCAAGATCTTCAGCTAATCCATAATAAGCATTTCCGCTGTCATATCCAGCCATTAAAAAATGCCATGCTTTTTCAGCAGGACTTACTGCAGAGGTCGGATTTACAATTTCGCTCATTCTAAGATTGTTGCCTTCCAATTGTTCAGCCATAATTGCGTGGTTTTCTCCAGCAGTTGTTATCGCTTGATTCATCATATCTTCGGTCCAGCCATTCGGATTGAATTTCTTGCTAACAGGATCGTAGAAAGGCCAAAGCCAATTGGTAAACTGCGGATGTCCAAAATCTCCATCGGCATTTACCCACGCTCCATCTTCAACGTGCACAACCGCCGATTCTGGAACAGGATTATCATATAGATATTGTGGAATCGTAGTAGCGATGTTTCCATTTGCAGAAGATGCATGAGAAAACCCTGTTACTGACTCATTGTAATAAGACGATCCTCCACCCCAAGCATTATCTCCATCATGAGCAAATAAGACCAATGGAGGCCTAGGCGAAGTCGATGCTTTTGCCACAATTGGAGCAATTAATGAAGTGCCTATTGTAGCGTATCCATCTTCATAACTCTCGTAATCTGCCATTGGAACCACAGTGATTTTATATTCTTGAGCAGTTTCTGGATCAACATATTTCGCTTTATATGGAAGATAAGAATAAGGTACAGCAAACTGTCCGCCACGGGCATCTTTTTGGGCAGAGAACCAAGTTCCTCCAAGTGTTTCAACCTGATCTGCTTTGTTTGGAAGATCACACATGGTTCCGCCAGAGCCATATTTTATAGGATAATCGGC
>NZ_DHEI01000085.1:0-1417 GCF_002399805.1 Flavobacterium sp. UBA4854 | reverse complement strand
CATTCTGCTGGCCAATATCCTTTAGAATCGTGGCTTCCAAATAATTGAGCGCTGTAATATTGATGCGCTTTTATTTCTTTCTTTAAAGCTTCATCACTCAATAAAGGCGAAAGCGCATGATGCATAGTGAAAGAAACGACTTCCATACGAGAAAATCCGCCAGAAGTTTTCCACGCTTTTGCATCTTTGATATTCTGTGTCCAAGAATTAGAATATCCCCATTGATTTGCTTGGGCTAATTCATTCACATTTTCCATCAAAGAACCGCCGTAAGTAATTTGAGCTCCTGCTTTGCTCAAATCACGAATAGAATTAATTGCATTTTTTGGTGCAAATTGATAAGCGGCAACACGATCTCCGGCACCAAAAATTTCTTCAAGATTGTTTGTTGGATGCGCCAGACCATTTTTGTCATTGTTGGCACCAGAAACTTTCAGGTCTTGCGATTCTTTTACGATTTGATAACGATTTGGATTTTTCTTACTTATATCTCCCCAATAAGTCGGTTGGTGAAGATGCCATAAATAAGACGTATGCACTTGTGCTTGCAGAAATAAAAAAGGGGCAAACAGTGCATAAAACAAAAGTAGGTGTTTTTTCATAATTTCATTTTAGTTAGTTAAGTGGTTAAATTTCTGACAAAAATATATTTTATTAACATTTGAAATACGTAATAATCTGAAATCCAATCACTACAACGTTTTAGTGTTTACAACTTTATTAGAAACGATGAGTTAAAAAACATTAATCGTAAAATTTGTTAGTTTTTAGTGTATAATTCATTTTTAAGTTGTTTAAGTTGTTGTAAATGAGTTTTTAGTGTTTTTTTTGTAAACGAAAAAAATCCGCTAAGAGAAGAAAATCTTTAGCGGATTTAAACAAACTAATAAAAAATCGTGCAAATTTATTTATAGAGAAATGTTTCGTTTTTATAAGACTCCAAGCTCTTTCATGCAAGCTTTCATCATTTCGTAAGTGCGTTGAATATCGTTATCTAAACCAATAGAAAATCGGATCAAACCATCAGTTAATCCCATTTCTTTTTGTTCTTCTAACGGAATTTCACTCGAAGTTGAAGTTCCTGGCGCACTAAATAAAGTTTTGTAAAAACCTAAACTTACCGCTAGATAACCTAGATTTCGTTCTTGCATTAACTCCATCAATTCATTGGCTTTTTCTAAAGAACCAACATCAATTGTCAGCATTCCGCCAAAACCATATTCTGGATTAATCATTGTTTTGTACAATTCGTGACTCGGATGACTTTTCAATCCGGGATAAACCGTTTTTAAACCATCTTTTTCAAATTGGTCAGCCAAATAATGCGCATTGTGACTGTGCTGTTTGATGCGAATATGAAGTGTTCTCAAGTTTTTCATCACACTTGCCGAACGCAAACTATCCATTGTTGGACCTA
>NZ_DHEI01000044.1:19518-21662 GCF_002399805.1 Flavobacterium sp. UBA4854 | reverse complement strand
CAAAATATATCAGGAAAAGTAGTAACATCAATTCCTGTTAGTCAAGAAATTAAAGTTAGTTTGTTAAATACAAACTTTAAAGCTCAAACAGATTCTTTAGGAATTTATCATCTTCAAGATATTCCAAAAGGAACTTATAAAATACATGTAACCTCTGCAGGATTTAAACCGATAACCCAAAAGATTTTAGTTTTAGAAAATGAAAGTTTGAATTTAGATTTTGAACTAGAAGAAGATCAAAATGAATTGAACGAAGTTGTCGTTTCTGGAACTTTAAAAGCTGTAAAACGATTGGAAAGCGCCGTTCCGGTTGAGGTTTATTCACCTACATTCTTCAAGAAAAACCCAACGCCAAGTATTTACGATGCGCTTCAAAACATAAATGGCGTTCGTCCGCAGTTAAATTGTGGTGTTTGTAATACAGGAGATATTCACATAAACGGATTGGAAGGCCCATACACTTTAGTAATGATTGACGGAATGCCAATTGTGAGTAGTCTTTCGACGGTTTATGGTTTGTCAGGAATTCCAAATTCTTTGGTGGAACGAATTGAAATTGTAAAAGGTCCTGCGTCGTCGCTTTACGGAAGTGAAGCCGTTGGAGGTTTGATTAATATTATTACTAAAAATCCAACGACAGCACCGACTTTTTCAGCTGATTATTTTACAACTTCTTATTTTGAAAGCAATCTCGATTTGGGAACGAAGTTTAATGTCGGTAAAAAAGCGACTTCTCTTATTGGATTAAATTACTTCAACTACGATCAGGTTATTGATAAAGACAAAGACAATTTTACAGATGTAACGCTTTCTGAACGTATCTCGGTTTTTAATAAATGGAGTTTTAAGCGAAATTATAATCGCCTTTTTACGATTGCAGCGCGCGGAATGTATGAAGATCGTTGGGGAGGAGACATTCGTTGGGAAAAGAAATATCGAGGCGGTGATGAAATCTACGGCGAAAGCATTTATACTAAAAGAGCCGAATTAATTGGAAGCTACCAATTGCCGTTTGAAGAAAAATTGATGCTTTCGTTTTCAGGAAATGTGCATTATCAGGATAGCCGCTACGGAACAACTTCTTATATCGCCAATCAGAAAATTGGATTTTTGCAATTGACTTGGGATAAAAAAATTGGAAGAAACGATTTGTTGGCAGGAATTGCAAGTCGATATACCTATTATGATGATAATACGCCAGCAACAAAAGATCCAGAAAACAGTTGGCTTCCTGGAATTTTTGTTCAAGACGAAATTACCTTTTCTCCAAAAAGTCAGGTTTTGCTTGGAATGCGTTACGATTACAACTCGATTCACGGATCTATTTTTACACCAAGATTTGCTTACAGATTTAAGGCAAACGAAAACACCATTTTTAGATTAAATGCAGGAACTGGGTTTCGCGTTGTGAATTTGTTTACCGAAGATCATGCTGCTTTAACAGGTTCTAGAGATGTTATTATTAAAAATGATTTGAAACCGGAAAAATCTGTAAATGTGAATTTAAATTACATTCAGAAAATCAATTTTGGGAATGGAACGTTTATGGGGATTGAGACGACTGCTTTTTATACGAGATTCAGCAATAAGATTATTTCTGATTACGAAACAGATCCCAACAAAATCATTTACGACAATATTGATGGTTACGCCATAAGTCAAGGAATTAGTACAAATGTGGATCTTAACTTTCCGTCGGGGTTAAAATTTATTGTAGGAGCAACGGTTTTAGATAATAAAAATGTCGAGAACGGAATTTCAGAAAGACCGTATTTGACGGAGAATTTTACAGGAACTTGGAGTATTTCGTATAAAATTCAGCCTTGGAACTTGTCGATGGATTATACCGGAAATGTTTACAGTCCGATGAAATTGCCGTTGTTGAGTGAAACCGATCCAAGAAGCCCTAAATCACCTTGGTATAGTATTCAAAATATTCAGTTTACCTATTCGGGTTGGAAAGATTTTGAAGTTTATGGCGGAATCAAAAACCTGCTTAACTTTACTCCAAAACAAAATAATCCGTTTTTGATTTCGAGAACAAATGATCCTTTTGATAAAAATGTGCAATACGATTCTGCAGGAAAAGTTCTAGTTACACCAGATAATCCGTATGGTTTGACATTTGACACGACTTATGTTTA
>NZ_DHEI01000044.1:17532-19337 GCF_002399805.1 Flavobacterium sp. UBA4854 | reverse complement strand
TGATTTTTTATAGCCACAGATTTCACAGATTAAAAGGATTTTTTACTTATTTTGATTGCATTTGTCAGGCTGAGCGAAGTCGAAGCCCTTTTCCAATTGGCGCGACCTTTGACTTTGCTTAGAATGAAAAAGCAAAATCCGTTTAATCCTTCTAATCTGTGGCTAAAAAACAAAAAAATGAAAAAGCTATTTTTCTTCATAATTCTTTTCGGAATAACTTCAACAGGATTTTGCCAATTAAAAAGCAGAACTTTTGAAGAAATAGATAGCTTGCAACAAATTCAAAAACGAAAAATCATCGTTTTCATCCATACCGATTGGTGTCAGTTTTGCCAGCGAATGAAGGCTACAACTTTTAAAGATCAAGAAATTATAGAAAAACTAAACTCCGATTTCTATTTTATTGATTTCAATGCTGAAGAAAAACGAGATATTACATTTGCTAATCATATTTTCAAATATCAGCCTTCAGGAAATAATGTTGGCGTTCATGAACTGGCTTTAGAATTGGGGAGAATAAACAACCAAATGTCATATCCCATTTTATGTGTTCTGAATGACAAGAATGAGATTGTCTTTCAGTACAACAATTATTTAGCATTAAAAGACTTTAAACTGTTATTAGAAAATCTGGAAAAGTAAATTTTCTTATTTTTGAGAATGAATTCTTCACAAATCCCACATTTCGACTACATCTTTACAGGAACAGGACTCGCATCTTTGATGACGGTTTACAAAATGATTTTGTCTGGAAAGTTCTCCGATAAATCGATTTTACTTCTTGATCAGGATTCAAAGAAAATAAATGACAGAACTTGGTGTTTTTGGGAAAAAGAAGCTTCTATTTGGAATCCGATTATTTCAAAAAAATGGAATTCAGCTCTTTTTGCTAATCAAGATTTTAATCGCCATTTGGCTTTAAAGCCTTATCAATACAATCAAATTAAAGCAATTGATTTTTATAATTTTGTTTTTACAACACTTTCCCAATATTCAAATATTACTTTTTTAAACGAAAAGGTAACTGACATTAATGAACTCGAAACGCATGTTTTTGTTGGTACTGAAGAAAACCGATATACTGGTAATTATCTTTTAAATAGCATTTATACCAAGGCTTTCGCCGAAAGGCAAAATAAATATCCTGTTTTGCAACAGCATTTTGTGGGTTGGTTTGTGAAATCAAAAGAAGAAGTTTTCAATCCAGAAGAAGTCACTTTTATGGATTTTTCGGTAGAACAAAAAGGGAATACGCGATTTATGTATGTTCTGCCAACTTCAAAAACCGAAGCTTTGGTTGAGTATACTTTGTTTTCTGAAAACTTGCTTGCCAAAGAGGACTACGAAAATGAGATTAAGATCTACTTGGAAAAGCTTGGAACATATCAATATGAAATTACAGAAAAAGAGCAGGGAAGTATTCCGATGACGTGTTATCCGTTTTGGAAAAAAAATACTAAAAGAGTACTTAATATTGGAACTGCGGGCGGCTGGACAAAAGCCAGTACAGGTTATACTTTTAAAAACTCAGATAAAAAATCTTCCGATTTGGTGGAGTTTATTCAAAGCAACGATTTTAAAATGAAGAACTTTCAAAGAAAGTCTAAGTTTTGGTTTTACGATTTATTGCTTTTAGATATTCTTTATCGACATAACGAATTGGGAAGTTCTATTTTTTCATCATTGTTTCGAAAAGGAAATCCTGAACTGATTTTTAAGTTTTTAGATGAAGAAACGAATCTTTTTGAAGATCTTCAAGTGATCCTAAAATGTCCGAAAGTACCATTTATAAAGGCTTTATTTAG
>NZ_DHEI01000044.1:9574-17374 GCF_002399805.1 Flavobacterium sp. UBA4854 | reverse complement strand
AACTTTCGAGTAAATCAATTGAACTATAACAAAACTTTATACTTCAAATTAACTAGTTGCGAGTAAACTTTGTAACTTTGCAGTTCAAAAAGTACAATTTAAAACAAAAGAATATGTATCCACTAGAAATGGTAAAACCAATGGAAGCTGAATTAACAACTGCTGGTTTTCAAGACTTACATAGTGCTGAAGCTGTTGAGAATGCTATCAAAGCTGAAGGTACCACTTTAGTAGTTGTAAACTCTGTTTGCGGATGCGCTGCAAGAAATGCACGTCCAGGAGCAAAAATGAGTTTGGATAACGCTAAAAAACCAGATCATTTAATTACTGTTTTTGCAGGCGTTGACAAAGAAGCTGTTGATGCTGCAAGACAACATATGTTTCCTTTTCCTCCATCTTCGCCATCTATGGCTTTGTTTAAAAACGGAGAATTGGTTCACATGTTAGAGCGTCACCACATTGAAGGACGTCCAGCTGAATTAATTGCTGAGAATTTACAAGACGCGTTTAACGAGTTTTGTTAATTCTAAAGATACTAAGTTGCTAAGATTCTGAGATACTAAGTTTAGGATTGAAGTGACAATGATTTAAAAAACAAAAAGCACTATGAAAATAGTGCTTTTTGTTTTTTATGCGTTTCGGTTCAAAAAACTTAGAACCTTAGCAACTTAGAATCTCATAATCTTAGAGATTCCATCCCCCGCCAAGTGCTTTGTACAATTCAACCATTGAACTTAATTGTCTTTCAGATAATTGTGCTAAACTTAACTGTGCATTAAAAAGGTTGGTTTCTACATCTAAAACTTCTAAGTAAGAAACGTAACCGCTGTCATATCTTTCGTGAGATAGTTTAAAGTTTATTAAAGCCGCT
The DNA here is from genome assembly GCF_002399805.1 of Flavobacterium sp. UBA4854. Lineage (NCBI taxonomy): Bacteria > Pseudomonadati > Bacteroidota > Flavobacteriia > Flavobacteriales > Flavobacteriaceae > Flavobacterium > Flavobacterium sp. UBA4854. The sequence continues at coordinate 16,503 of NZ_DHEI01000044.1, read as the reverse complement.
TGCACTTGTCTATTGCGGGCTTTCCATTCTTCTTGATAAGTTCTAACGTTTTGTATAGATTGTTCTACTTCAGAAACAGCACCAATATAGGTTTGTTGATAAAGAAATTTGAACTGTTCTGCTTGTTGTCTGTTTATTTCAACTCTTCTTTTGTTTTTTCCGAATGCAAATATTGGTCCTGCAATTCCGCCAGAAGCATTTTGCATATATGAGCTTCCTAAAAATAGATTACTCAAATCGGCACTGGCAAATCCTGCGATTGCTGCTAAATTTATTGATGGAAAACGCATTGCTTGTGCTACGCCAATTCTTTCGTTTGCTGCTGCATATCTTAATTCGGCCGCTTTTACATCGGGTCTGTTTTCTAATAAAGCAGACGGAATTGATAACGGAATTTTGCTGACTATCTGTAATTCGGTATTGCTTTTTCCTCTCGGAATTTCGGTAGGTAGCTGACCTGTAAGCAACGCAATCGCATTTTCTTGATAGGTTATTTGTCTTTCAATGTTAGGAATTGCTGCTTCGGCAATGGCCACCTGCTGTTCAATCTGTACTTTATCAACTTCAGAGATGTAACCTTTCGTAAATCTTTCACTTATGATTTCATAATATTTTTGTCTTGTTTCAAGAGTATGCTTGGTTATTTCCAGCTGATCATCAAAATTTCGCATCTGAAAGTACGCTATTGCAATATTGGCAACGATATCAGACAATATTACTTTACGAGCTTCTTCTGTAGCTAGAAGTTCATTTTTGACAGCATTGTTTTCATGGCGAAATTTTCCCCAGAAATCTAGTTCCCAAGACATACTTGCACCAGCGGTCGATGGAGTAATGTATTTCTTATTGCTGTTTATAGTAGCTCCATATTGAAAAGCCGGAAATAAATCGGCTTTGGAATAACCTAATTCAGCACGAAACTGTTCAATTCTTGAAACTGCAATTTTTAAATCGTAATTATTCTCAAGACCTTTTTGTATAAGACCTTTTAAAACATCATCATTAAACAAATCAAACCATTTTAAATTGGTTACCGAAGCGAGACTGTCTAAATTTCTTTCGTTTTTATAAGAATCTGATTGTAACTGCTCAGGTTTTTTATACTTTGGTCCGACCATACATCCCACCGGAAGTAAGGAAACAACCAATACAATAACGATTATTTTATATTTCTTACTCATGGTCTGTAGTATTTGATTCTACATTGTTTTCTTCTTCTACGATTGTTTCCTCTTTCTTATGTCCAATTCTTTCAATCATAACAAATAGACCTGGTACAATTAATACACCGAGAACTGTAGCGATTAACATTCCGCTAAATACGGCCATTCCCATTACAATACGAGCTTGAGAACCTGCACCTGTAGCGGTTAATAACGGCACAACTCCAAGAATAAAGGCAAAAGCAGTCATCAGAATCGGGCGAAAACGAAGTCTTGCCGCATACATTGCCGATTCGTAAAGCGGTTTCCCTCTTTCGTATTCTTCTTTGGCAAATTCAACAATAAGAATAGCGTTTTTTGCCACTAATCCGATAAGTAAAACGAGTCCGATTTGGGCAAAAACGTTGTTGACATAAGCATCACTTCCAAATCTTGCCAAAAGAAGTCCTAAAAAGGCTCCAAATACTGCAAAAGGAGCTCCAAGAAGTACACTAAATGGCAGCTTCCAGCTTTCGTATTGTGCGGCAAGGATTAAGAATACAAAAACCAATGCCATAATAAATACAGAAGATCCACCTGGCGAATGCTTTTCCTGATACGATAAGTTGATGTAATCGAAACTCATGTCTGCAGGTAAGGTTTGTTTGGCGACTTCTTCTAGTGCGGTCAGAGCCTGCGAGCTACTATAACCATCATTCGGACTTCCTCCAATTTCTGCAGATCTAAATAAGTTTAAACGATTCGTAAAATCGGGACCAGATACTTTTGTCGCCGTAACCAATGTCGAAACCGGAAGCATATCTCCTTTATTATTTTTTACATAAATCAGGTTTAGGTCTTCTGGTTTTACACGATTAACAGCTTCTCCCTGTACATAAACTTTATATTGACGACCAAATCGGTTAAAATCATTCACATAACTTCCTCCCAAAAAGGCACCGAGCGCTTCGGTAACTTTAGAAACTTGTATTCCTAATTTCATGGCTTTATCATTGTCGATATCCAATTTAATTTGCGGTGTACCAGCATTAAAAGTGGTGTAAATTCGTTTAATTTCAGGACGCTGCTGTGCGGCGGCAATAAATTTTTGTGTTTGTTCTGCTAAATATTGCGGTGTATTTCCTCCTCGGTCTTGCAACATCAAACTAAATCCGGCTGAAGCACCAAGACCCTGAATTGCGGGTGGACCAAATGAAAAGCAAGTCGCAGTTGTAATTTGAGTAGCTAGTTTTTTATTGAATCGGTCTACAAACTGTTTAGCCGTTTCTGCTCTGTCTTCCCAAGGTTTTAGGGAAATAAAAATAAAAGCGTTATTTGGCTGATAAGAGTTTGTAAGCATACTAAATCCGTTTATCGTGGTATAGGATAAAATAGATTTTTCTTCCTTAAGGAAACTATCTACTTTTTTCGATATTTCATCAGTACGCTGTAATGATGATGCAGGAGGCAAAGCAATATTTACTAAAACATATCCTTGGTCTTCCTCAGGAATGAATCCTACTGGAATCTTTTTACCTAAAAGCACAATCGAAACAAGAATAACAGCTAGTAAAACAACAATACGCATTGCTTTTTTGGCAAAAAATGTTGCTCCACCAATATATTTTCCAGTAACATTTTCGAAAACCTTATTAAACCAAGTAAAGAATTTAGCAAGCCATCCTTTTTGCTGATCAATAGGTTTTGTAGGTTTTAATAGCATGGCACAAAGCGCGGGACTTAAAGACAAGGCGCTAAACGCAGAAAAGGCGACCGAGACGGCAATGGTTATGGCAAATTGCTGATAAAAACGTCCCGTAATTCCTGGAGTCATAGCTACTGGAATAAAAACGGCGCATAGAATTAATGCAATCGCTATTACTGGTCCCGAAACCTCTTTCATTGCTTGAACTGTGGCCTCTTTAGGGGTTTTTCCATGCTCGATATGATGTATTACAGCTTCTACAACCACAATCGCATCATCGACCACGATACCAATTGCGAGTACTAATCCTAAAAGCGAAAGGGTATTGATCGAAAATCCTAACATTGGGAAAACGGCAATGGTACCAATAAGCGAAACGGGAACTGTAATTAACGGAATTAAAGTAGCGCGCCAGTTTTGAAGGAATATAAATACTACTATAATAACCAATATAATAGCTTCAAAAAGAGTGTGAACAATATCATCAACCCCTGCAGTAATAGCAAGTGTTGTATCTAAAGATTCTTGGTATTCGATGTCTTGCGGAAATCTTTCAGACAATTGTTTCATGGTGGCTTTTGCAGTTTCTGCCACATCGAGAGCATTACTTCCTGGCATTTGGTACATAGCAATAACGGCACTTGGAGAACTATTTCTTCTAGCTGTTGAACTATAATTTTCTGTACCTAATTCGATTCGGGCAATATCGGCAAGTAAAACCTGTGCTCCATCTTCTTTGCTTCGAACTACGATGTTTCCAAATTCTTTTTCGGTTACCAAGCGGTCTTGAAGTGTTACACCATATGTGAATTCAGTATTAGGAGGTGCTGGTTCAGCTCCAAATTTTCCTCCTGGACTGATCATGTTTTGTGCGTTTAGCGCATTTTTTACATCTTCAACCGTTACGCCAAGTTTACTCATCATGTCAGCTTTTAGCCAAATACGCATTGAGTAATCACTACCTCCAAAAAGAGCAACCTCTCCAACACCTTTGATACGAGCCAGTTGGTCAACAACATTGATACTTGCGTAGTTATTTAAAAATTTAGCATCATATTTTGGATTGGTAGATGTAATTGTAAAAAGCATCATTGGAAACGAAAGCGATTTTTTTACCACGACTCCTTGTTGTTTTACACTCGAAGGCATAAAAGGAGCAGACTGGTTTTGTCTGTTTTGCGTAAGCATATTAGCGTTGTCCAGATTTGTTCCTACGTCGAAAGTTACCTCGATAGTACAAGCACCATCAGAAGTATTGATCGATTTCATGTACAACATGTTTTCAACACCGTTTACCTTTTGCTCAATTGGAGTTGCAACTGCTTGTTCAACATTCAGCGCATTTGCTCCAGTAAAAGAAGTGGTAATTTTTACAACTGGCGGATTAATATCCGGATATTGCGAAATAGGTGTTTTTTGTAATGCCAGTAATCCAAGTATCACAATAATAATACTAATAACAATGGCAACAATTGGTCTTCGGACGAAAAATTCTCCCATAATAGTATGTGATTTAGATTACTTTGCAGCTACAGTTTCTGGATCGCCCAATTGCCATTGAACGATTTTTGGGGTAATGACACTTCCATTCTTCAATAAAGAAGTACCTCCCATGGCTATCTTGTCGCCAGGCTTTAATCCATCTTCAATAATATAACCGTTCTTAATGGTAGGGCCTGGTTTTACAATTTGCATTTGCACTTTATTGTCATTACCTACAACATAGACTTGATAAATTCCTTGAACTTCGATAACTGCGCGTTGCGGAATTACGATTGCTTCTTTGCGAATATCAGTAAGCAAAGCAATTTTTACATATTGGCCAGGACGCAGTAATTTATCTGGATTAGGAAAAGCGGCTTCAAAAGTGATGGCTCCTGTAGAAGGATCAATTTGTCTATCGGCAAAACTTACTTTTCCTGTATGCGGATAAGTCGAACCGTCAGATAGTTTTATGGTAACACTTGCTCCAGAGCCTTTTAAAGAAGAATTTGGTTTGTTGAATTCTCTAAAAAGACGCAAAAATTCCTGTTCGCTTATTGTAAATCGAACTCTCACATCGCCAAGATCAGAAATTGTATTTAGAACTGACAAAGGCCCAGGCTGTACATAATCGCCTACTCTTACTTTTGACAAACCAATTAATCCTGAAATTGGTGCTAAAATTTGACAGTAACCCAATTCGATTTTAGCATTTTGAACCGAAGCGTCAGATGCTTTAATCTGTGCTAATGAAGCATTATACGCCGCTTTTGCCGAAACCAATTCTCGCTGGCTCACAGCATTCATTTTTGCTAATGGAGTAATCATATCCAAATCTGATTTGGTTTTAGATAATCGTGCCTGCGATTCGGCGGCAACTCCTTGAGCTTCGTTAAGTTTCGCTCTATAAGGCAAAGGGTCAATTGTATAAAGAACCTGTCCTTTCTTAACAAAACTTCCTTCTTTGAAGTTCATGCTTTCAATTATACCATCAACTCGCGGGTTAATTTGTATATCAGATTGACCAAAAGTCTGCCCCGTATATTCAGATTCTAATTTTACATCTTGCTGTAAAACCGTTGTGACTGAAATTTCTAATGGTTTGGGGCTTGGCGGTGTTTCTTTTTTGCAAGAAAACATCAATAGACTTAGTAAAATTGCGGAGGAGTAGATTTTGTTCATTGTTAAATTCTTTAGATAAAATTCATTAAGCACAACTAACTAAAAACCAGTAAAATGCATAGCTAAGTTAGCGTTTTTTTAGATAGATGGATATATATTGTCTGAATTTTGTTAATTTTAGTTAAAACTTTATGTATCTGTCTATCAGGTTGTAGTGGTAAATGAGATGAAGTGCTATTTAATGCCGATAAAATGCATTTTTTGTAAGAATAATTTATTCTGTAGACAAGTAATAATAATTCAAAACTTTTGTAATCATGTCAAAAAACAACAAGAAAAAACACAAAAAAGAGGAGAGAGATGATAATGATTTAAAAAAATTAACTAAAAAGGAATTATTACATCGGGCAAAAAAATTTTCTGAGCAATATTGTGTTGGAGATGATAAGAACTTCACATTAAAAGGTAAACCGACTTCTTATTCTATAGAAAACGACGATATCTCTGTTCGAAAAACATTAAAAATGGGAGTTAAGGCTCTAGCTGCCATGCAGGATATTTTGTATGCGCAAGATAAATGGTCTGTTCTTATTATTTTTCAAGCTATGGATGCAGCTGGAAAAGATGGTGCTATAAAGCATGTAATGTCAGGAATAAATCCGCAGGGTTGTCAGGTTTCTTCTTTTAAAGGACCCAGTTCAGAAGAATTAGATCATGATTATTTATGGCGTTGTCAAAAACACCTTCCAGAAAGAGGAAGAATTGGAATCTTTAATCGTTCTTACTATGAAGAAGTATTGGTGGTTCGTGTTCATGAACAAATATTGAGAGGACAAAAACTTCCTGAGAAATTGATTACCAAAGACATTTGGGATAATCGTTTTGAAGACATTCGAAACTTTGAAAGATATCTGAGTAGAAATGGAACCGTTGTCATTAAGTTTTTTCTAAATCTTTCTAAAGAAGAACAAAAGAAAAGATTTATTGAAAGAGTTGATAATCCGGATAAAAACTGGAAATTTAGTGCAGCCGATGCCAAAGAACGAGGCTATTGGGATGATTATATGCATGCGTATGAGGAATTAATTAAAAACACATCGACCAAAAAATCGCCTTGGTATGTAATTCCTGCCGATGACAAGTCTTATGCTCGAATTGCGATTGCTTCCGCAATTATTCATGCTCTAGACGAAATGGATCTGGAATATCCTAAAGTAAGTCCAGAGAAAATTGCAGAACTCAATGAGGTTAAGAAAGCATTGTTAGAAGAGAAAGAGTAACCTTTTGTCACTATAAATATTAAGTACTTGTAAATTATCAATAGCGTAACTTTTTTGAGTATGATTTCTAAGCTTTTGCTAGCGGCAGATTTTATTAAAAAACAATCAAATACATCCTGTAAATCAATCTATAAAGCGCTGAATGATGTTAAAAAAATCAGATAATTAGGGTAAAATCATTTTTAATCTCAAAATAAA
>NZ_DHEI01000044.1:0-9334 GCF_002399805.1 Flavobacterium sp. UBA4854 | reverse complement strand
TTGTCTTTCTATGCGTATGCCAAAATTCAAGATCCACAAAAATTTCGTAATGACTTGTTCGTAGCCTGGAATGCCCTTGATGCATTAGGCCGAATTTATGTTGCCAGCGAAGGAATAAATGCTCAAATGAGTGTTCCTGCCGAAAATTTTGAAGCTTTTAGAGAAACTCTTGAGGTTTACGATTTCATGAAAGGCTTACGATTGAATGTTGCTGTAGAACATGATGATCATTCGTTTTTAAAATTAACAATCAAAGTGCGTCACAAAATCGTTGCTGACGGTTTAAACGATGATACTTTTGATGTTACTAATATAGGCGTTCACTTGAAAGCCAAAGAATTCAATGAGATTTTAGATGATCCGAACACGATTGTAGTTGATTTTAGAAATCATTACGAAAGTGAAGTTGGACATTTTAAAAATGCGATTACTCCAGATGTTGAAACTTTTAGAGAAAGTTTGCCAATAATCAACGAACAACTTAAAGATCACAAAGACGATAAAAATCTGGTAATGTATTGTACTGGAGGAATTCGTTGCGAAAAAGCAAGTGCTTACTTCAAACACCAAGGTTTCAAAAATGTGTATCAATTAGAAGGTGGAATCATCAACTATGCGAAACAATTGAAAGAGGAAGGTTTAGAAAGTAAGTTTATTGGTAAAAACTTCGTATTTGATAATCGTTTGGGCGAAAGAATCACAGACGATATCATTTCTCAATGCCACCAATGCGGAAAACCTTGCGATAATCACACAAACTGCGAAAACGATGGATGTCATTTATTGTTTATTCAGTGTGATGATTGTAAAGCGGCAATGGAAAACTGCTGTTCTACAGAATGTTTAGAGATTATCCACATGCCATTAGTTGATCAAGTTCGTTTGAGAACTGGAAAACAAGTTGGAAACAAAGTGTTCAGAAAAGGAAAATCTGAAAACTTAAAATTCAAACATTCAGGAGAATTACCAGAGACTGCTTTGGCAACTGCACAAAAACAATCGGATATTCGTCAGAAAATAAAAGTAAAAAAAGTCCTTCTTGGAAAAGCTGAACATTATTATGTAAAAGCACAAGTTGGACAATTTACAGTAGAAAATCACGAATTAAACAGCGGTGATAAAATCTTAATTTCGGGTCCAACTACAGGTGAACAGGAATTGGTTTTAGACAAAATCATAGTTGACGGAGCAGAAACTCAATCTGCTAAAGTTGGTGATAAAGTTACTTTTGAGGTTCCGTTTCGTATTCGTTTGTCAGATAAGTTGTATAAAATTGTAAATTAGCAAAATTTTTATGCTAATTTATTTATGTCTCAATCGTTTACCAAATTATGGATTCATGTAATTTGGGCTACCAAAAATCGTAAGGATCTGATTGATTTTTCAATTGAGAAAACCCTTTACGATTATATTTGGCAAGAGTTAACAGCACTTGGCTGCCCAGTTAGAATCATTAACGGAATGCCAGACCATGTGCATGTTTTATTTTTACAAAATCCACAAAAAACTATCACAGATATTGTAAAGCAAATAAAAGGAAGCTCTTCTCATTTTATGAATAGAGGAGAATTTATCCTTGAAAAATTTGCATGGCAAACTGGGTTTGGTGCATTCTCTGTCAGTGAATCTCAGTTAAATGCTGTTTACAATTACATTAAAAATCAAAAACAACATCATCTTAAGAAAAATGGACAAGATGAATTTGATGATTTTGTAAAATTACACGGGTTGGGAGATAAATGATTGAATTGTCTAACGATACGTTTTCCGTGGTTGAAACCACGAGCTATATTTTAAAACATTTGCAAAGAAAACATGCGTAAAGAAAAACATAGCCTGCGGTTTCAACCGCAGGAACGCAAAGAATATTCTTAACGATTGTGTTTTTCGCAATATTGAATTTGAAATGCGTCAACGATACGTTTTCCGTGGTTGAAACCACGGGCTATATTTGAGAAAACATTCGTACAGGGAAAAACATAGCCCAGGTTTTCAATCTTAGGCTATATTAATCTGTTGGATTAATTTTTAAAATATAGACTATGATATATATCATAGAAATCTAATCTATACCCGCATTATTTTTGTCATTTGAATAATAAATCAAAAATGACAATTAACAATACAATTGAACTTATGGCTCCTGCGGGAGATTTTGAGTCACTCCAGGCTGCTTTGGATAATGGCTGTGATTCAGTATATTTTGGAGTTGAACAGCTTAATATGCGCGCAAGATCGACAGTGAATTTTACTATCGAAGATTTAAAAGAAATTGCCAATCGTTGCGTAGTCAAAAACGTTCGAAGCTATCTTACTTTAAACACGATTATTTACGATCATGATTTGTCAGTTGTAAAAACATTATTGAACAAAGCCAAAGAAGCTAATATTACAGCTGTAATTGCATCAGACCAAGCCGTAATTGCAATGGCAAGATCGATTGGAATGGAAGTTCATATTTCAACGCAATTGAATGTTACAAACATAGAAACCATCAAATTCTACAGTTTATTTGCAGATACAATGGTTTTAAGCCGAGAATTAAGCTTACGTCAAGTAAAAAATATTACCGATCAAATTGAAAAGGAACAGGTTAAAGGGCCGAACGGAAATTTAGTAGAAATCGAAATTTTTGGTCATGGAGCTTTGTGTATGGCGGTTTCAGGAAAATGTTATTTGAGTTTACATTCGCATAATTCATCTGCGAATCGTGGTGCTTGCAAACAAAACTGCCGAAAAAAGTATACCGTTATTGATCAAGAAACAGGTTTCGAAATCGAATTGGATAACGAATATATGATGTCGCCAAAAGATTTATGCACATTAGATTTCTTAGATCAAGTAATAGATTCTGGAATTAAGGTTTTGAAAATCGAAGGGCGCGGACGTGCACCAGAATATGTGGCAACGGTAATCAAAACCTATCGTGAAGCAATTGATGCTTACTATGACGGAACTTTTTCAAAAGAAAAAACGGCAAATTGGATGAAAGCTTTGGAAACAGTTTACAATCGCGGTTTCTGGTCTGGGTATTATTTAGGACAAGAATTAGGAGAATGGAGCGATATTCCGGGATCTGCAGCGACTCAGAAAAAGGTTTATGTTGGGAAAGGGACACATTATTTCCCAAAAGCAGAAGTTGGGCAGTTCACAATCGAAGCTTACGATATTAAAGTCGGAGATAAAATATTGGTAACAGGACCAAGTACTGGAGCTCAAGAGATGATTATCGACGAAATGTTTGTGAACGATCTTGCAGCAGAAAAAGCCACAAAAGGAGATGACTGTACTTTCAAATTGCCATTCAGAATTAGGATGTCGGACAAACTGTATAAAATTGTTGAAGCATAATGGTTATCATTACTTTACAAAGAGATAAATGCATTGGCTGTAATTATTGCGTTGAAATGGATCCAGTTCATTTTCAAATGTCTAAAAAAGATGGGAAATCGGTATTGCTTCATTCGCAGAATGCAAAAGGCTTTTTTACTTTAAAATCTCCGAATCATACAATTGTAGAAAGCTGCGAATTGGCGGCAAAAGCTTGTCCGGTGAAGATCATTACGGTTAAGGAAACTTAGAAATATATAAAATGGAAAGAGCTGTGGTTACGGCTTTTTTTAATTTATTCCCAAACATTTTTAAAACTGGCGCTTGATAATGCGGCTAAACTTCCTTGTTTAGAAGTTCCTTGCCAATTAGATAGTTTTCCATTGACATAAATCTTGATTCCATAATTATTTGCGGTTTCATAAATTGTATATTTTATACTACCGCTATTAAACTCCAATTCATAATTGGTGTTTTGTTTTTTGAATTTAAATGTTGCTTTGTCAGCTTTCTCTGGACTTGATGGATATGCGAACGATACAAACTTATATTCATCGTTTTGTTGAAATGCATAATACAAAACATCCTTATCCTTGAATAGTAGCACACGGCCTTTTTCATTTTTTGTATCAAAAGAAAACACTTTATCTAAGTTTGGCTCATAAACAGATAGAGAAGAGAATGAAACCCAATTATTGTCTTTCCATTTTTTACCTGTTATTTTGGAAAATGGAGAATAAGGATCGCCTTCTTCTTCAAAATTTGCTAACTCTTTAGCTTCCATTCCAGAAATCATGTAGTAAGAAGAGACATGAAGTGCCGCACCGCCACTACTCGAAGTAATAATGCGTTTGTTTTTAGAGTCAATCTCAAATGAACCGCCTCTTACACAATAAGCATCATTATATAGGCGACTTATACTTGGACTGCTAAGAAAACCGTTTATTGTATTGATAAAAACATGAGCTGTTGCCTGAGCGGTATAACAGCCGTCGTCGTTAATTTCGGTTTCATGGATTACGATATCCTTTCTCCCGTCAAAATTCAGATCTCCCAAAACACGAATGTTGCTTTCAGGAATACTTTTGAAAGAAGAGATTTTAGCCGTTTTTAGCATTTCTGAATTAGAAAATTCTTTAGAGCCATATTCGAGTACCGTTTTCTTGGTTTGATTCTCTGTAAGTTTATAATATTCTTTTATTTCTGAATTCTTGGTTTGTTTCAGAAAATATAAAGTATAACCTTTTAAAAAATCATTACTTATATAAGCTTTTTGGGCATTTGAGATGTACGCCTGTGCAATTAGAAAAAGGAGAATTTTTATTTTCATGCTTTATTCGGGATAAGGTTTATGATACTATTCATCAAAAAAACGAAGTTCATCAAAATCTTTAATTCCAGATAATTTCAGAAGCTTAGTTCTTGCAATTTTTGTTTCGGTTTTTTCGAACACTTCTTCACCACTGTCTGCATCATCATTTGTATTTACATTAGTAATATTTTTTCTGGTAAGGAAGTTTATACTGGTTTCGACATTTACTACAGGACCATTATTACTGCTAGAATCATAACCAATAAGAGCTAAATCATTATCTTGAAGCCTAAACATATATTGCCAGTAACCGTATCTTCCATACGCGTAACTTATAAATAGTTTTTCTTTCGTTATTTCTACTTCTAACTCAGGAGCATAATAAGCGCCGCCATCTTCATTTTCGGAAGAAAAACAGCTTTCATTTTTTGTAAACAATTCGTAACTGCCTTTTTTGTTAAGGAGAACAATAATACCTCTTCGGTTTCTATCCAATTCGCCACGATATTCATCTATAATTACTTTGCTTTTATCGGTGCCTTTAATGATCAGTACACAATCGTCTAACCCGTCTTTATTTAAATCGCCGTAAATAGTGTCAAAAACCACAAAGTTTTTAGGAATAAAGTCGGTTGGATTCTTTTTGGTCACAACAGTAGTTTCATCTACTTCTGGGATTTTTTTTAAATCTGTGATTTCGGCATTATTTGATTTTTTATTACTGCTTTTATCATCTTTACAACTAGTCGTAATTGCTAGCAATGCAAATGTTCCAATAATTAAAAAGTATTTTTTTATCATATTTTTTGAGCTTGTTTTACAATATTCTTGCTAAAATCTAATGCTGGCGCTAGTATAAAACTTGCGCCAGCAGGAGAAAATTTAGATTCCAATTTTAGCATTTATATTATGCTTATCAACATACGTTTGTGCAACATTCATCAATTTGGTGAATTTTGCATCTATTTCGGTTTGAGTTGAAGCGTCAAAATCAGCAATCGCTTTTTCAATTTGCTCTTGCGAAGCTTTTTCGTCTTTTAGTTTAGCAATTGGCAAATAACCTTCTTTTTGTTTAGCAATCGCATAAGAAAATAAATCTTTTGATGCTTGAAGAAGTTCTTTATTGTCATCATCTTCAGGTATATCTTTAATAGTCTGAAAACGTGTTTCCAGATTCGTAATGTCATATTTAAAGGCATCGTAGTAAGAAGAAGAAACCATCTTTTTTTGATTCTCATCATAAACTTGCGCTTCTGATTGCAGTTTTTCATTTATTTCTTTACTTCCAAAACGAGACAATAAATTGGAGTTTAAAGCAGCAATTTCAAAGGTTTTTTCTGGCGAAAGGTTATTGCAGGACGTAGAAAGTAGACTTCCGGCGATTAATACTAAAAATAGGATTGTGGTATTTAAAATTCTTTTCATGTTTTAAGTTTATTATTATTTATCCTTTTAAAATTTTACTTTTCTCAGCGTCAAATTCTTCAGAAGTTAAAATTCCAGCATCCAAAAGTTCTTTTAAGTCTAATAATGCTTTTTTCTTGGCCTCCATCGAATTTGAAGTGTCTGTTTTTGGAGTTTCAGCATTTGTAGTTTGAATTGGATTTACAACCGTTCCTGAAGGAGCATATTTCAAAATTAATTCAGTGATTTCATTAAAGCCTTTCACATTCGAATAATCAATTGCTTTTTGTTCTTTTACGTTTACGATTGAAGCATCTGCTTTGTTGTCTAGTAAATACTTTACAACATCTTTTTTTCCGTTGGCAGCGCTATAATGTAATGGTGTATTTCCAGATTCATCTTGAATGTTGATGTTTGCTCCAGCTTCAATCAGTAGCTTTACCATACTTAGGTTTCCTTTTTTGGTAGCAACATGCAAAAGGCTTTCACCGCCGTAAGTATAAGAATTGTTTAAGGTAAAACTAGATTCGTTAGAGATATTAGTCGCGGTAACAATCCAGTCCAAATAATCATTCATTGAAGAAGTATCTTGAGCGACAGGTTTGCTGTAATTAACGTCAACTCCGTTTTCTAAAAACAAAGCCACAATCTCTTTTTGATTATTTGCGCAAGCATACCAAATAGGAGAATATCCATTATTACTTGAAGTAAATACATCTGATCCTCTTTCAACCAATAATTTAGCTAACATTCTGTTAGTTTCATAACAAGCAATCAAAAGAGCGTTTTCGCCAGAATGATTTACATGATTTATATTAGCTCCATTATCTAGAAGTAAAGTCACCATCGGAATCGATTTGGTATAACAAGCATAAAGAAGAGGTGTATTTCCTTGCTTATCGGTAACATTTATATCAGCCCCTTTGTCTAAAAGCAATTGAATGATTTCTCTATTTAGTTTTGCTGAAGCCAATATTAGCGGAGTTTCTCCGTTGTTATTCAGTAAATTAACATCGATACCTGCTTCAAGCAACTTTGTTGCAATATCGATTTGAGCCGTTTGAACAACCAAATGAAGCAGACTATTTCCGTATTTGTCGTTTTTGGTAATTTCTGCTCCATTTTCTAAAAGATGCAGCGCCGTTTGTTTTTGTTTTTGAAGACAAGCAAAGTACAAAGGCGTTTCTCCTTGATGATCTTCGTAATTAATGTCAGCACCATCTTCTGTTAGAATTTTTACGATATCAAGGTAACCTCTGTGCGCTGCGTAATGAAGTGCAGTTCTTCCAAGTTCGTCTGTATATTTTACATCTACTTCTTTATTTTGAAGAAGTAATTCTGCTATTTTTCTGTTCCCGTTTTCGCAGGCAACTATAAATGACATTGACATGTGTATTATTTTTTAAATAGATAATCGATTTATTGTTTCATTAAAAGTTCAACCGTTTTGATTTTTAGGTTGTCATCAGAGGCAAGTTTTAAAGCCGTTTCGTCTTTATCGTTGGTAATTTCTTTATCTGCACCGTTTTCAAGAAGCAATTTTACTTTTCTATAGGTTTCTTTTGCTGCTTCGGCATCATAATTAACATTATACGCGCAAACTTTGTGTAAAACAGTGTTGCCCTGATTGTCTTGTTCGTTAACATCAACAGATCCACTCTCAAGAACTGATTTTAAAATACCCGATTTTTTCTCAACAATATAATCCACACCCGATTTCGGATTTCCATAATATTCAGCACAATGATTTAAATCGGCTCCATCTGATAATAGTCTTTGTAGTGAATTTAAATCGTACTCAGAATCAGACATCATTCTGATAAACTCGGTAAGTAAGGTTTTTCCGTTTTTATTGATATTATTAAAATTGGCTGATGATGATTCTGCTAAAAGTTCGTACATCTGAAAAGAAAACTGTTCGGCTGCAGCGTAATAGAAAGCACTGTTTTCTTGGTTATCAGTTTCATTAGGATCTGCGCCATTTTCTAATAAAGTTGGCAGAAGTTCTTTTTGGTTTCTTTTCACAGCGCACATTAAAGGTGTTGTCCCAACAATGTTTTTCTCATTAATGTCAACTCCGTTATCTATTAATATGGTAATGTATTCTTTTACTTTCTCTGAATCAAGACCATAAGTATTCAAAATTGTATAGATAAAATTTTCACCTGCATTGTTCTTATACTGAGTGTTAGCTCCAAAATCATCAACTAATACTTTAACTATCTTTGGCGAAATTCCTTTTTCGAGAAAATAGCCAAGAAGGATTTTATCGCTTATTTCGTCATTGATATTGTCCATTTTTGACATCAATTCCTTAAAAAAAGCAATCGACTCTTCATTATCTTTTAAGTATAAAGTCAATGGTTTAAAAATAGATTGATCAAAACTGTCCAATTCGTAAATATCGGTTTCAATAAATCCAGCTTTTATTAGCTTTTCAATGAAATTAATTTCTTTGGCATCTATAATTTTGGCAGCAATCTGCGAAAAATTGTTTTTTAGATATTGCTCGTTAAATTTTTCCCCATTATTTAGGCATTCTCTGGCCTCGTCAAATTTTCCCTGAAAAAGGAAATTTTCAATCTGGTTTTGTGTTTGCATTCTGATCAATTTTTAAAATGAAAGATTAAGATTTGGAAGCTTTTAAAATTGGGCTTTTTCAAATCTTGTTGTAAGATAAAACATAAAAATGCTAAATATATTTCAGGATAAAAAGTTAAAAAAGCTTTTTATGGAATTAAATATGGGATTTATGAAAAAATGATGCTTCTAAGAGCCATATGTTTCCGCTTCAACTTTTGTTAAATCAGAAATCATAATTTGATAATTTTCTTGATTTAGTAACGTGTTTAACAATTGAAGTGACTCTAAAGTTTTTTCTTTTACATCTTCCATAATAAAACCGTTTACTTTTAAGTTGGCAAAGCCTATAGCAATTATTGTTTGAAGATTATGAACTGCCAAATGTTTATTTTCATCGGTTACTTTAAAGTGATGATCCTCAATGATCATTTCTTCAATAAAATTGATGAGATAGAAATTATTTGAATCATCGTCTTTTAGAAATCTTTCAGTACTCATCAGGGCGTCAAATCCAGGATCATTACCAAATGGCGAGTAATATTCGGATGTACTATAATAAAAATCAGCTTTAAAATAATCATTGAAAGAAGGATGTACAATGTCTTTATTTAGGCCAATTTCGGAATTATAGTAGTATTGTTTAACGTACTTTGTTATGTTTTCCCATTGATTTAAATCTGGTAAACTGCCTTCGTAATATTGCCT
>NZ_DHEI01000094.1:0-8845 GCF_002399805.1 Flavobacterium sp. UBA4854 | reverse complement strand
CAAAATGGAGTTACCTCAATAAAAAATCTTTACGCAATTGGGGAATGCGCTAGAACAGGTCTTCATGGTAAAAATCGTCTCGCATCAAACTCTCTTCTTGAAGGTTTGGTCTTTGCACATCAGGCTTCAGAAAATGTAGATAAAACTATTGCCGAATTTATTTTTTCATCACAAATACTAATTCCGAAGTTTCCAAAAGCACATCAAGTTGATGATTATCTTGCTTTTGAAATACTTAAAAAAGAATTACAAAAACTGGTTACTTCATTTTATACAAGTGAAGAACGTGATGCTGAATTAGCTTTTGAAAAAATAAAAGAGCTTCATAATTATGCCGTTTCGCTTACAGAAGCACACGAAATTACGATTCCGTTTATTGAATTTTCGAACATGATTGCCGCTTCCTTGTTAATCATTAAACAATGTAAAGCTGCCGAAGACCAAAAAATATGCTGAAACCATAAAAAAATCTATACCCCTAACCATTATGAAACTAACAAGTAAAACAACCATTGGTGAAATCGTCGCAGATGATTTCAAAACAGCAGCCATTTTTACAAAATTCCATATTGATTTCTGTTGCAAAGGACATCGAACTATCGAAGAAGTCTGCAAAAAAAGAGATATAGAAGAAAGTGTTCTTATTGAACATATCGAAAAAGCAAGAAACAGTTCTGCCAATCAGTCTTTTGATTACAAAAGCTGGTCTGCAGACATGATTGCAGATTATATAACAAAAACTCATCACAGATATGTTACAGAAAAGTCCCCTGTTATATTAGA
Organism: Flavobacterium sp. UBA4854; assembly: GCF_002399805.1. Classification (NCBI taxonomy): domain Bacteria; kingdom Pseudomonadati; phylum Bacteroidota; class Flavobacteriia; order Flavobacteriales; family Flavobacteriaceae; genus Flavobacterium; species Flavobacterium sp. UBA4854. The sequence continues at coordinate 8,062 of NZ_DHEI01000094.1, read as the reverse complement.
GTATTTAAATAAATTATGCGGTGTTCACGGTGCGATTCATCCTGAGCTTCATGAAATTCATACTATTTTTTCAAAAACGTATTTAGATCTGACAGCTCATATGAAAAGAGAAGAGTTGGTTGTTTTTCCTTTTATTAAAAAAATGAAAGCCGCACACAGTAAAGGTACAGAACTGGAAACACCGCCTTTTTTATCTATTGAAGCGCCAATTCTAACCCTAAAAGATGATCATGTTACAGAAGGACAACGCTTTAAGAGAATTGCGGCTTTAACCAATAATTATACACCGCCAGTTGACTCATGCAACACTTATAAAGTTGCTTTTCTAATGCTAGAAGAATTTGACAAAGATTTAAAAAAACACATTCATCTGGAAAACAACATCTTGTTTCCAAAAGCAATTGAGCTTGAAAAAACATTTGAAAAAGTGTCATAAATAAAAACGAAACCATGGAAAAATATGTAATCAAACGCAATGGAGATTATAAGCCTTTTGAAACTTATAAGATTCAGGATGCCATTCAAAAAACCTTTCAGAGCGTCAGTCAGCCTGTCGACAAAAGAATTTACAAAACTGTTCTTTCTGGTCTTGAGGTAAAGTTTTCGTGGCCTGTAGAAGAAATTCAGGACATGATTGAAAGAGCGCTTTTTGAAAAAGGATATTTCCAGGCTATGCGTTCGTTTATAATTTATCGCCATACGAGAAAATTACAGCGAGAACATATTAATGGTTTAAACGATGACACCACTTATATAGACAGTACACAAACTGTTGAAGAATACATTAACCAATCAGATTGGCGAATTAATGCTAATGCGAATATTTCGTATTCAAACGCGGGACTAGTCAGTAATACCGCTGGAAAAGTAATCGCCAATTATTGGCTGGATAAAATATACAATAAAGAAGAAGGTTCTGCTCATAGGAATGGCGACATACACATCCATGATTTGGATTGTCTTACCGGATACTGCGCTGGTTGGAGCTTGCGTGTGCTGTTAAATGAAGGTTTTAACGGCGTGCGTGGCCGTGTCGAGAGCAGACCTCCTTCTCATTTTAGAGAAGCATTAGGGCAAATGGCTAATTTTTTAGGAATTCTGCAAAGCGAATGGGCAGGTGCTCAAGCTTTCAGTTCTTTTGATACTTATTTGGCTCCTTATGTTTTCAAAGATCAGCTTTCTTATGAAGAAGTTTTAAAAGGAATTAGAAGTTTTGTTTACAATCTAAATGTACCTGCCCGTTGGGGACAATCGCCTTTTACAAATATTACCTTGGATTGGAATGTGCCAGAAGATTTAAAAGAACAGATTCCAACCCAAAATGACGAACATTTATTTTTAAAGGTCACTGATGAAAATCTGATTTTGGAAGCTAAAAACAGAGGCGTTTCAAAATTAATAGATTTAAAATATGCTGATTTTCAAAAAGAAATGAATCTCATCAATAAAGCCTATTATACCATTATGACTGAAGGTGATGCAAACGGACAACCGTTTACATTCCCTATTCCAACAGTAAACATCACTGAAGATTTTGACTGGAATGGAGAAAATGTCGATTTGCTTTTTGAAAACACAGCAAAAATTGGTTCATCTTATTTCCAGAATTTTATTGGAAGTCAATATCTTTTGGATGAAAATGGAAACCGAATCGAAAATCCAGAAGCTTACAAACCAAATGCTGTACGCAGTATGTGCTGTCGTTTACAACTAGATTTAAGAGAATTGCTAAAACGCGGAAACGGTCTCTTTGGAAGTGCCGAAATGACGGGAAGTATTGGCGTAGTAACCATCAACATGGCGCGTCTCGGATATTTGCATAAAGGCAACATCATTAATTTATTTGAACATTTAGACGAATTGCTTCAAATCGCAAAATCGACTTTAGAAAAGAAAAGAATCTTCATCCAGCAAATGTACGACCGAGGTCTTTATCCGTACACACAGCGCTATTTGAAACATTTTAGAAATCACTTTTCTACAATTGGCGTAAACGGAATGAACGAAATGGTTATTAATTTTTCTGAAGGGAAACAAAATATAACCGACACCTCAGGAATACATTTCGCGACAGAAATTCTAGATCATATTCGACTGCGAATGAAAGAATTTCAAGAAGAAACAGGAAATCTTTACAATCTAGAAGCAACTCCAGCAGAAGGAACAACATACCGTTTTGCAAAAGAAGACAAAAAACGTTTTCCAGAAATTCTGCAAGCAGGACAAAATGAAAACATATACTATACCAATAGTTCACAAATTCCTGTTGATCATACTGACGATCCTTTTGAAGCTTTATTACTTCAAGATGAATTACAATGCAAATATACTGGCGGTACAGTTTTGCATCTTTATATGAGAGAAAAAATTAGCAGTCCAGAAGCCTGTAAAAACTTCGTGAAAAAAGTTTTAACCAACTTTAAACTGCCTTATATAACCGTAACACCAATTTTTAGCATCTGCCCTATTCATGGCTATTTAAACGGAGAACATGAATACTGCCCAAAATGCGACGAAATTTTACTCAATAAAAACAATCAAAAACACTTGGCTTATGAAAACGAAAACGCGTAAGATTCTAGAAGAAAATAAATCGCAAAGAAGTAAATGTTTGGTTTACACACGTGTAATGGGATATCACAGACCTGTAGAAAGTTTTAATATTGGAAAAAAAGGTGAACACCAACAACGTACACATTTCGAAGAAACCATTATCTATTAAAGGAATATTTAGCCTCACGCCTTTTACTTTATTAGATTATCCGCATAAAACGGCCTGCATTGTGTGGTTTGCAGGCTGTAACATGCGGTGTTTATACTGCTACAATCCTGATATTGTTTTAGGAAAAGGAAAAATAGATTTTGATTCTGTTCTTGCTTTTCTCAAAACCCGAAAAGGATTACTAGACGGAGTAGTTTTAAGTGGTGGCGAATGCACTTTACATAAAAAAATAATTGATTTTATAAAAGAAATCAAAACAATGGGATTTGCGGTGAAAATAGACACCAACGGTTCCAACCCAAAAATATTGAATAGCCTGATTCATGATCAATTAATTGATTATGTCGCGTTAGATTTCAAAAGTCTTCCTCATACCTTTAAACACCTAACGCAATCAGGCTTATTTTTTGAATTTGAAGAAAGCCTTTCTATTTTAATTCAGTCAAATATTCCATTTGAAGTTCGCACTACTTTTCATTCTTCTTTAATTACAGAAAATGATTTTCTGAATATGATAAAATATCTTGAATCTAAGCATTTTGAAGGAAACTATTATGTGCAACACTTTATGAATAATGTGCCAACACTTTCAAAACTAGACCATTCAAATAAAGAAATACAACTTAAAAACTTCTCAACTCCAAAAATAAAAGTTATTTTTAGAGATTGACAACTCAAAATGAACACGTTATGACTTTGCATCATTTTGTATTAATACTTCATCTTTTAGCAGCCACAATCTGGGTTGGCGGTCATTTGCTTTTAGCTATTTGCTACCTTCCGACAGCATTGAAGAAAAAAGACCCTAAGATTATTTTAAATTTCGAAAAAAAGTATGAAAAACTCGGAATGTCTTCTCTTGCTTTACTTATTATAACTGGAATCTGGATGGCGTATGATTTTGGAATTAAAGCCGAAACCTGGTTTCACTTTTCTAGCGGATTTGAAAAGGTAGTTTCAATAAAACTAATTTTGCTTTTCTGCACTTTCTTTTGTGGTGTTTGTGCACAATTTTTCATTATTCCAAAACTTAAGCCTAATAATATCAATAAAATGGCTATCATTATATTAACTGTTACTTCAATTGGTATTGCAATGCTAGTTTTGGGGTCAACGTTGCGTTATGGCGGAATTTAAAGTATCTAAAAACTTAAATCAAATACAACTAAAAAAACAGCCCTTAGGCTGTTTTTCTATGCTTATTACTATAAATCAATTAACTATCTAAAAATTAATCTTTGATAATTTTTCCTTCTTGTTTAAAACCATTTTGATCCGTAATGACATAAACGTATATTCCTTTAATAAATTTCTCAACATTAATTTCAGAGGTGATCTTAGCGTCTTTAATTAAAACTCTACCTTCAGAATCAAATAAGGAAATAACATATTTTCCTAAGTTTTTACCTGTAAAGTTTAATACAGATGTTGTTGGATTAGGAGAAACAATAATCTCGTACTTACTTTCAGATTCTGTTTCGTCGGCAGTTGCAGCTATCCTTTCAGGACTTGGACCTGAATTACATGCGTTACAGCCAGCAAAAGAAGATGATAAAATACCGCTGATAGGTTTAACAAAGCAAAAAACAGTATTGTTTGCATTAAAATTGATAGTAATTGTTGTTGAAGTACCATCTGTAAATCCTATTTGTGCAGTGTAATTTTTTGTTCTGCATATGGCATTATTTGTTTGTAAATAAAATGATGCGCAATATAGATTACAAACAGAAGAAAAATTATACGTAATACAGCTGCCTTGAACGGGAGTAGTACATTTTATAGGAATTTCGAAACGCAATCCATTTGCAAATCCTTCAGCTACAGAGTTGCAACAGTTATTTAAAGTAGTAATAAATTCGGTATTTGTAGCATTCATACTCCCAGCTAAGTAGCTATCACATTCACCATTTAACTCACCAGTTACAAAATAGGGATTAATGCTAGTTCCAGCTGACGAAATTTTAATTTTAATAGGAGTGTTTAATGGTGCTCCAGCTCCAGAACTATTTATATACCCACCAGCTAAATTTATATTATGTTCATAGTAAATAACGGTGCCTGCCACATTACTAATAGTTAACGTTGAGCCGCTTGACGTGGCTTGACTATTTGCGTTAAATACTGCGAGAAATAAAAAAACAATTAAAAAAGTAAAATTTTTCATAATAATTTAGTTTATATTTACCTACTTTCAGTCAGTTTAGGGTCGCTGTTTCAGTTATTCCGACCAAAATTTATAATAATTAAGCAACTTGGTTAAATAGATAAAACAATATTCTTCGGGTCAATCAGCGATAGATTATATTTTCTTCAAACAGCATATATGTACGAAAACAATTCAATAAAATAACATTTTTGTACGTTTTCCCGTAAACAATTAACTTTTTTCATCTTTTAACATATTGTTCTACTTCAGGAAAACAAAGCGTCTAGATCAATCGCTTATACAGTTTAGTAAAGCTTAAAAAAGGTTATTATAAATCATAAAAAAACAGCCCGAAGGCTGTTTAAGATAAGTTTTAAATATAGGGATGCTACATTTGATTTTGTATCATCAAGACATCATACCAACAAGTATTGGTCCAAAAGCGGTCAATAATATATTAGCTAATGCGTACGGAATGGTATAGCCTAAAACTGGGAACTTGCTTCCTGCTGCATCTTGGACAGCTTTTAATCCGATTGTTGAGGTACCTGCACCTGTTTGTGCTCCAAGTAAGATTAGAGGGTTTATTTTTAATACATATCTTCCAAAATACATTCCTATGATATGCGGGATTAAAGCAACTGCTACGCCGGCAAGCAAAATACCAAAACCGGTTTCTTTAAGACCTGAAATAAAACTTGGACCGGCTGCAAGACCAACAAGACCAATAAACGCTGCAAGACCAACGTTGTCAAATATCCATAAAGCGGGTTCTGGAATTTTTCCAAAAACTGGAGTTCTTGAATGTAGCCAACCAAAAATTAATCCCATTACCAACGCGCCACCGCTTGTTGTTAAAGTTACTGAAACTCCAAATAATGTTACCGAAAGCAAACCTAAAAGTCCGCCAAGAACAATACCTAAACCGACAAAAATGATATCGGTCTCTGGAGTTAAACGATCCAGATAACCTATTTCTTTTGCTGCTTCTTCCAATTTTGCAGGTCTACCTGAAAGATTTAAAATATCACCTCTATTTAAAACCGTTCTCGACTCAAGCGGTATTTCATGATTCTCTCTCGTTATTTTGTTTAACATTAGTCCGTGATAAAAACTGGCTTTTCGAAGAGCTTTTACTGTTATTCCTTCAATTGCTTTATTGGTTATTGTAACATCTAAATGTGCTAATGGGAAGTTTAATAAATCCTCATCCAAGATTTCTGGACCAATAGAAAAGAGACTGTCTAAAATGATTCCGTGCTGTCCCATAATAACCAAAACATCATCTTTATAAATTATAGTATCAGGTTTCGGGTCTAGCAATTGATGTTTATGGCGTATCCTTTGGATCACAATATTCTTGTTAGATATTAATCTTTCAAACTCGCTTATACTGATTCCTATCCATTTCTCATTGGTTATTCTATAGGCTCGGATAATCCATCTCTGATAAGCGCTTTTCATTCCTGGACCATACTCAGTTTCTCCAGAAATGGTTTCAGCCAATTTATCGCTTTCTTCAACTAAATTAATACCAAGCAGTTTTGGAGCAATTCCGGTTAGAAAGAAAACAAAAGACGCTGCTCCTACGAGATAAGTTACAGAATAGGCTACTGGAATATTATTGATTAATCGACTTTTTTCTGCATCAGCAAGATTTAGGTGGCTGATAGCATCTGAAGCAGTACCAATCACGGTAGATTCAGAAAACGCACCTGCCAATAATCCAGCCGCCGTTCCTATATCATAACCTAAAAAAGTGGAGACAGAATATGCCACTAATAGACACGACAAACAAATTACCAAAGTGAGCAATAATTGCGGAAATGCATTTTTTTTAAAACCTTGAAAAAATTGCGGGCCAACTTTATATCCTGTAGAAAACAGGAAAAAGTCAAAGAAAATAGTTTTTACAATATCAGGAATCTCAATATCCAATTGGCCAATTAGCACTCCAGCAAATAAAGTCCCTAATACTACACCAATTTTAAATGTGCCTATCTTAATACGCCCGATTAAAAACCCAAGAGCCAAGCATAAAAAAAGTGCCAGTTCAGGATGTTCTCTAAGTATAGCTGTAGCCATATTGCTTTTTTTTTATATAAATTTAAGTAAAAAAACAAACCAACATACTATATTTCAATTATTTACAAATAATTAATTATAATCACATTATAGTAAACAGAAAAGTAATAGTGATAGAATTAAATCTAAAAGGCTATTTTTGATAGTGAGCTAATTTGGAATAAACATATGCATAACCTATTTCTAGCATGAAAAACTCAAGCGATTATTTTACAAAACCCTTTTTACAAAGACAGAAATGAATTTTCAAGCCCTAATACCAGATAAATCTATTTCGCTTTTTGTAAAAAACATTTGGGTATTTGAAAGCGATGCGAACGATGCTACAACGAGTTTGCCATTTTTTGCAGATGGTTTTCCAGGTTTGATGTTCCATCAATCCGAAAATGGATTAACGGTAAAACCTCACGACAAAAAAATGCCAGAAATTTTTGTTTACGGACAAACCATTAATCCAATTGTGCTAGAACTTTCAGGGTCTTACTTCATTCTTGTTTTTCAGCTATATCCCTTTGTGTTGCAAACGTTCTTTGGCATTCTTCCACAAAGCATAAATGACAACTGCTATTATTTGGACAATGCAGACAACAAAATTACAGCACTTAATCTGGAATTGATTTCATGCAAAACTGTAAATGAAAAAATTGACATTATTTCTAATCTGCTTTTACATTATTTTGAAACCAAAAAACAAAATCTAGATCTAGAAATACGTCAGGCAATTGCAGAAATTATAGGTGCAAAGGGACAAGTGCCTATTCGAGCCATTGCTGAGAAGCAAAAGATCAATCTGCGAACTTTTGAAAGGAGATTTTTAAAAGAAACTGGACTTTCACCCAAACAGTTTGCGCAAATAATGCAATTTCAAGCTTCATTGGAACAATTATCCATAAAGAATTATACAAAATTGACTGACATAGTTTATGAAAATGGCTTTGCAGACCAATCGCATTTCATCAAAGTGTTTAAAGCATTTACAGGCAAAACACCAAAAAAATTCAGTCAATAACGGTACTGTCGTTTTTATTCTATTTTCTAAAAAGTCCCTGTTGCACCTTTGTATCATTAACTTAAAAATGATATAAAATGAAAATTATAATTTTTGGAGC
>NZ_DHEI01000135.1:63321-71446 GCF_002399805.1 Flavobacterium sp. UBA4854 | reverse complement strand
AAAGACCAATTTTTGCATATTAATTAGTTTAAAGTTTAAGGTTTCAAGTTTAAAGTTTTGTAATGCGAAAATAAACGTATTATGAAACTTTAAACTTTTTTCGTTTAGAATAGAAAACTTTAAACTTTAAACAAAATAAACCTGAAACAAAAATAAAGACATGGGCGTATTAAGATTACAATTGCCAACCGACCCAAGATGGGTAAATATTGTTGAGAAGAACATAGAAGAAATCTTAACAGATCACGCTTGGTGCGAGCAAAAAGCAGCAACAAACGCGATTACAATTATTACGAATAACTCTGAGCATCAAGATTTAGTAAAAGACTTATTAGCTTTAGCTAAAGAAGAAATCGATCATTTTGAGCAAGTTCACAACATTATTATCAAAAGAGGATTAAAATTAGGTCGTGAGCGTAAAGATGATTACGTAAACGAACTCTATCAATACATGAAAAGAAGCGGAGACGGAAGCCGTGTTTCTGGTCTTGTAGAAAGATTATTATTCTCTGCAATGATCGAAGCTAGAAGCTGTGAACGTTTCAAAGTACTTTCTGAAAACATTAAAGACGAAGAGTTGGCTGTTTTCTATAGAGAATTAATGGAAAGCGAAGCAGGACATTACACCACTTTTATTACTTACGCTCGTAAATATGGTACAGGAATAGACGTTGAAAAACGTTGGAGAGAATGGTTAGCTTTCGAAGAGTCAATTATTACCAATTACGGAAAGGGAGAAACAATTCACGGGTAGTTTTTGATTTTGTTTGTTTTGTTTCAGGTTTCAAGTTTGTCACGTTGAGCGAAGTCGAAACGCGTTCCAGTTAGAAACTTTGTGAATCTCTGTGAAATCTTTGTGAAATCTTTGTGAGTCTCTGCGGAATTTAATTTTGCCTTTGTCAGGCTGAGCGAAGTCGAAGCCCACACAAAGTAAATCAATTGTTCAAAAGTTCAAGTTTTTGTTAATCTAATATCTGAAATCTAAAATCAGAAATTCTTACATTTGAGAGTAACCAAAATCTCGAACTATGAGAATAGAAATGGACCTAAAATTGGGTTTTAAAGACGTAATGTTTAGACCTAAAAGATCAACGCTAAGAAGCAGATCTGAAGTTTCCCTAGAACAAAATTTCAAGTTTTTACACAGTACTTCAAGTTGGACAGGAATTCCTATTATGGCAGCCAATATGGATACTGTGGGAACTTTTGAAATCGCAAAGGTTTTGGCAAAAGAAAAGCTTTTTACAGCAATCCATAAACATTACACTTTAGAAGAGTGGAATAATTTCTTAAAAAATGTAACTCCAGATTTCTACGATTATATTGCCGTAAGCACTGGAACAGGAAAAGAAGATTTTGAGAAAATTGAAAAAATAATTACAGAAAATCCGTTACTGAAATTTATTTGTATTGATGTTGCTAACGGCTATTCAGAACATTTTGTTCAGTTTTTAAAACAAACCCGCAAACAGTATCCCGATAAAATCATTATAGCAGGAAATGTAGTTACAGGAGAAATGACAGAAGAACTCCTATTAGCTGGTGCTGATATTGTAAAAGTCGGAATTGGACCAGGTTCTGTTTGTACAACTCGTGTGAAAACAGGCGTAGGTTATCCGCAATTGTCTGCAATTATCGAATGTGCAGATGCAGCACACGGTTTAGGAGGTCACATTATCAGCGATGGCGGCTGTTCAACTCCAGGAGATGTTGCTAAAGCTTTTGGTGCAGGAGCCGATTTTGTAATGTTGGGAGGAATGCTCGCGGGACACACAGAAAGCGGCGGTGAATTAATTGAAATAAAAGGCGAAAAATTCAAACAGTTTTACGGAATGAGCTCGAAAACTGCAATGGACAAACATTCCGGCGGAGTTGCAGAATACAGAGCAAGCGAAGGAAAAACAGTTCAAGTTCCGTTTAAAGGAGATGTGATTCACACTGTTTTAGATATTTTAGGCGGAATAAGAAGCACATGCACTTATGTTGGCGCTTCAAGATTAAAAGAATTGACTAAACGAACGACTTTTATCCGCGTAAGCGAACAAGAAAATCAAGTTTTTACTAAATAAATATGATTAAAATTACAGAAGCATTTGTTGAAGATATTGCTAAAATTCAAGAAATCGCACATATAACATGGCCTATTACTTATAGCGAAATTTTAACTGCGGAACAATTAGAGTACATGTTAAATCTAATTTATTCTAATGAAGCATTATCAAAGCAAATTCAGAATAAAGAACAGTTGTTCTATTTAATTTCAGATTCAGAATCGGTTATTGGTTTTATCGGAATTGAACACAATTATAAAGGAGAAGCTATTACTAAAATCCATAAAATTTATCTTCTGCCAGAAACACAAGGAAAAGGTTATGGCAAAATAGTTTTTGAAGAAATTGAAAAAATGGCTTTGGCAAGTAACTCAAACGAACTTTTACTGAACGTAAACCGTTTTAATACGGCGTTGAATTTCTATAAAAAACTTGGTTTCGAAATTAAAGAAACCGTTGATATCGAAATTGGAAATGGATATTTGATGGAGGATTACGTAATGGGAAAATCAGTCTCAAAGTAATTTTTTAGCATTTTTGTCATTTCGACGAAGGAGAATCTTCGTAAGAAGCTCTATAAAGATTGACAACTTTTCTGTGCGGAGCTACTTGTGGAGATTTGCTTCGCCTGTTCGCTATCGCTCGGGTCTCCTTCGTCGAAATGACAAACTTTGAGTAGATGCTAACGCTATTGGCTAAAATTCTTTTTTATCCAACTAGCTTACAATCACATCATGCATAAACAATAATCCCTTCACTTGATTCAAAGAAAAAATAGCTTTTTTAAGTTTAGTTTTAGAAGGATCAATAGTATAATTGTAACTCGTTTTAAAATCGGCTTTATTAGCAATGGCTTTGTTGAATTCGGAACGATATAAATCGCAATTATCGAAAATTACGCTGGTTAAATCTGCGGCCATAAAATCTACTGCAATTAAACTGCAATTGGTAAACGGAGTTCCTTTCAATTTTAAAGTATAAAATTTCGAAAAATCGAGAACACAATCATTAAAATGAACTTCAAAAATTAGTTTATCACACATAGCGAAATTTACTTCTTTAATTTCGCATCGATTAAAAGTTGCAGTTCTAAAAGCAACATAATTTATTTTGGCTTCGGTAAAAATACAATCATTAAAAACACAGTCAATAAAAGTAACTGCTAGAAAAGTGCAGGCCGAGAAATTACAATTATTAAAAACGCAGCATTCGAAGTCTTTAAAGTTAAGATCATCTTTGGCGTAAACAATTGTATTGTATTCTTTATCAAGAAAATATTCGCTTTCTTTTTTCAATTCTTTTTCAATAATTATTTGAGGCTGAAAAGTTAATAATTTGCTATAGAATTTTCGTTGAAAATCGGAATCATTTTGAAATTATTAACGACTTTAGAATAAAAATTTAATGTAGCTTTACACTTATTTTTTAAGTTAAAACAGATCAATTTTATTATATGGAATCAACAAGAAAAGAGCATGATTTTCTAGGAGAATTAGAAATTCCAAATCATTTATATTACGGAATCCAGACTTTTAGAGCTGTAGAGAATTTCAATATTACAGGAATTCCGATTTCAAAAGAGCCTTTATTCATCAAAGCTTTAGGATATGTAAAAAAGGCTGCTGCTTTAGCCAATAAAGACTGTGGCGCAATTGATCCTAAAATTGCCGAAGCAATCTGTTACGGAAGCGATCAGGTTATTGCTGGTAAATTTGATCAGGAATTTGTGAGCGATTTAATTCAGGGTGGAGCAGGAACTTCTGTAAACATGAATGCCAATGAAGTAATTGCCAATATTGGACTAGAATATTTAGGACATAAAAAAGGAGAATACAATTTTCTTCATCCAAACAATCATGTAAACTGTTCTCAATCGACAAATGATGCTTATCCATCGGCTTTTAGAATTGCTTTGTATTTGAAAATGGAAAGCTTTATTAAAACTTTTGCTGGTTTAGAAGTCGCATTTGCTAAAAAAGGAGAGGAGTTTAAAGAAGTCCTAAAAATGGGAAGAACGCAATTGCAAGATGCGGTTCCGATGACTTTAGGGCAGGAATTTAAAGCTTATGCTACAACAATTGGAGAAGATATTCAGCGTTTAAAAAATGCTCAGGAATTGTTGTTAGAAATCAATATGGGAGCAACGGCTATTGGAACTAAAGTAAATGCACCAGAAGGATATCCTGAAATTTGTGTGGCTTATTTGGCGAAAGAAGTTGGAATTCCATTAACTCTTTCACCAGATTTAATCGAAGCAACGGTCGATACAGGAGCTTATGTGCAGATTATGGGAACTTTAAAACGTTCTGCAGTTAAGATTTCTAAAATCTGCAACGATTTACGTTTATTAAGCTCGGGGCCAAGAACAGGTTTTAATGAAATCAATCTTCCAGCGCGTCAGCCAGGATCTTCAATTATGCCAGGAAAGGTAAATCCAGTAATTCCAGAAGTGGTAAATCAGACTTGTTTTTATGTAATTGGTCAGGATTTAACGGTTACAATGGCAGCAGAAGCGGGACAATTGCAATTAAATGTAATGGAACCTGTAATTGCTTTCGCAATGTTTACTTCGTTGGATTATCTTTCAAATGCGATTCAAACTTTAATCGATAAATGTATTAACGGAATTACAGCAAACGTAGATCATTGCTATAATATGGTAATGAACAGCATCGGAATCGTAACACAATTGAATCCAATTTTAGGTTACGAAGAAAGTGCGAGTATTGCTGGAGAAGCTTTAAAAACAGGTAAAAGTGTGCATCAAATTGCAGTTTTGGAAAGAAAGCTGATTACACAAGAAAAATGGGACGAAATTTATTCTCTAGAGAATTTAATTCATCCAAAATTTATCACAAAATAAGGATTCCCATAAAAAATATAATAGCAAGCCGTCATTCATCTGACGGCTTTTTTTATTTTAATTTTATTGGATTGTAAGTCTAATATGTTGAAAATAAGCTATATATTTACATGTGAATTGATTATTGTTTCAAAAAATTAAAACTTTCACATGGTAAAATTTTTAAAAAATAATTATTTTCAGAATAAATTTAAAATCTTATGGTTGCTTTTTTTTATTCAACTTAATTTGAATGCTCAAACCGAGATTGACAGTTCTAAAATTTGTCCTCCTAGAACAATATTAGAAATCTTCAAAAAAAAGGATTCTATTTATGTTGTAAAACCCATAAAAAACAGCTTCTTCTTAATTATTCCAGCAATAGGCTCTCAGCCTGCTACGGGTTTCTTTTATGGCGCTGTAGCTCAATATACTTTTAAAGGAAAAGAAAAAGCAGACAAATATTCAATAGCCAATGTCGGAATAACATACACCACAAAAAAGCAATGGCTTGTAAACGTTAAGAATAATATTCTATTGAAAAATAATAGAATATTTTTGAGTGGTGATTATCGTTTGTATATATTTTCACAACCTAATTACGGTTTAGGAACAAATATTATTCCGCCTCGCCGCAATCAGGAGCCTGGTTTCAGTATTGATTCTATTGCTGAACCAATGGATTATAATTATTTTAAATTTCATCAATCGGTCTCCTTTCAAGTTCATCCGAATTTTTACGTTGGCGGCGGAGTCAATATTGATTGGTATTCGAGTATTGTTGATAAAGATCTTGATGTTGCAAATGGAAAATTTACTTACCACTATAATTATAATCAGAAATATGGATTTGATGAATCAGAATATTTTTTAAACGGTGTGAGTCTTAATTTGGTTTACGATTCAAGAGATAATCAGGTGAATGCAACGCACGGCTGGTTTGCCAATATAAATTACCGCTTTAATCCAGAAATATTTGACAATCAAGAAGTAAGTAATGTTTTGTATGCCGAATATCGAAATTTTATTCCGGTTTCGCAAAAAGATAAACGATATATTCTAGCGCTTTGGACTTATGGACAATTTGTAACCAAAGGAAAAGTTCCATACTTGAATTTGCCTGCAATTGGTTGGGATCAGCGTAGTCGAAGCGGTGAGGGATATACACAGGGATTATTTAGAGGAACAAATTTAATTTATCTAGCAACAGAATTTAGGTTTCCGCTTAGTTGCGATCAAATGTTCAGCGGAACGGTTTTTACAAACTTCGTAACAACAAGTAATCCAGACACTAATACAAAACTTTTTCAATATGTTCAGCCAGCTTTTGGTTTCGGACTCCGCATTTTAATTGATAAAGCAACTAGAACCAATCTTATTGCAGATTATGCGTGGGGAAATAATTCTAAAGGATTCTATTTGAATGCTGGAGAAACTTTTTAAATGTAATAAAAACCACAATTTGGTTTAAACGCAACACTTCTCTTTTATTTCAAAAATTAAGATTAATAAGCTTTAACCCTAAAATAATATGAAAAAGCAGGCTGTAAGGGCTGCTTTTTTTATTCTTCATAATTAAATCATAATTTGTAATGTTGTGTCAAATTATGTTAAATTGTATTCCTATTTTTGTTGTATATACACACTTCTTAAGATGAAATTACTGATAGTTGAAGACGAACCAAATCTATTATCGATATTACGTAAAGGGTTTGCAGAAAATAATAATGAAGTAAGCGTTGCAATGGACGGTAAAACGGCTATGGAAATGATTCATAATTATACCTTCGATGTAGTAATTTTGGATGTGATGCTTCCTGATGTCAACGGAATTGAAATTTGCAGAAGACTTCGTGCAGCAAAAAACTTTGTACCTATTTTGCTATTAACAGCTTTAGGAACTTCAGAAAACATTGTAACGGGATTAAACGCTGGAGCTGATGATTATTTGGTAAAGCCGTTTAAATTTGGCGAATTAGATGCCAGAATAAATGCGCTCTACAGAAGATCACAACAGGAAACAGAAAAAATAGATACTATCACAATTGCCGATTTAGAAATAAACGGACGTGCCAAAACGGTTAAAAGAGATGGAGAAAACATTGTTTTAACTGCCAAAGAATTCAAACTATTATATTATTTAGCTAAAAATACTGGCAGAATCGTTTCGCGCGATCAGATTTTGGATAATGTTTGGGATATTAATTTTGACATGAATACCAACGTTGTCGATGTCTATATTACGTACTTAAGAAGAAAGATAGATAAGCCTTTTTCAACCAAACTGATTCATACCATGAAGGGTTTAGGTTATATAATTAAGCCATAATATGGATATTAGAAAAAAAATCACTTTCAATTATGTTGCACTTTCTACCTTTAGTACTTCGCTATTGTGTATTATCGTATTTTTTCTTTTTAGGGAAAACAATCGATACCACTTCTTAAAGCGTTTAGATGATAGGGCAAAAATTGTTTCTTCAATTCATTTTCAAAAAGACCCAGAGAAAATTAAATATTATAAAAATCTTCAAAAAAATGGTCTTGAAGAATTAATTGAAGAAGAAGAATATGTATTAAAAATAAATAGCCATAATAGTTTTGATTATAATACAAATCTGAATCTTCCGAATACGTTTTACACTAATATTTTAAAAACAGGGAAAGATTCTTTTGAAAGAGATAATAAATATTATTTAGGACAGATTTTTCAAGAAAACAATCAAAAGTATATTGTAATTGTTAGCGCGAGAGATCGTAAAGGGAAAGACACGACCGTTTATATTGTCAAAATCATGCTTTTTGGCGGAATCGGTTTTGTGATTCTAGCGTTTCTTTTAGGACGATTTTTAGCAAAACGAGTTATCGATCCTGTAGCAAGAATTACAAAAGAAGTAAAAAGAATTAGTGCTTCTAATCTTCATAATCGTCTTCCAGAAGTAAAAAATTCTGATGAAATTTCAGATTTGACCAATACTTTCAATAATATGCTGGATCGTTTGGAAACCTCTTTTGAGATTCAAGCGAACTTTATTAATAATGCTTCTCACGAATTAAAAACGCCAATAACAACGATTATTGCCGAAGCAGAAATTATGTTGCTTAAAGAAAGACAACAGCATGAATATATAGAATCTCTACAAAATATATACAGTCAGGCTTCAAGATTAGGAAACTTAACAGAAAGCTTGCTAAAATTGACGCAAACAGGTTATGACGGACAAAAACAAGT
>NZ_DHEI01000135.1:62805-63079 GCF_002399805.1 Flavobacterium sp. UBA4854 | reverse complement strand
TGCCATGCAATAAACCGCTTTTAGAATTGGCAATCAATAATATTATTACAAACGGAGTAAAGTATTCTGATAATAATGAAGTGTTTGTGAATCTTTCTGCTAATAAAGAAATGATTAAAATTACAATTAATGATATCGGAATCGGTATTCCGCCTGAAGATATTCCGCATTTATATGAACCTTTCTTTAGAGGTAAAATCGCTGCCAAATACATTGGTTACGGTTTAGGACTTCCATTAGCTTCTAAAATCATTAGAATGCATGATGGAGAACT
>NZ_DHEI01000135.1:61467-62630 GCF_002399805.1 Flavobacterium sp. UBA4854 | reverse complement strand
CAACATTAAAAAATCTAATGTTTAATTTTAGAAAATTCTAATTTTAGATTAATAAAGGTCTAATTTCCGGATAGTTATTTTGTAAGTATAAACTAAAAGATATACTTATGAAAAATTTTCTTATACCTACGACTTTAAAAGATGATACAATCTCGGCTGTTAAATCTGCGGTAAATCAGTCTAAAAATACTGAATCAGAAATTATTTTAGTATTAGTTTCAGAAGCGCCTGATACGTTTTCTTCTTCTGGTTTTTTAAGAGAAATGAAATCTGGACTCACCAGAAGTCAAGAAGAAGTTCTAGAAACCTGTCGATATATTGTTGAACACACTTCAAACATAAAATTAAAAGTCCATAATCAATACGGACTTTCAGCACCAATTTTTAAAAGACTGATAGATGTCTTTTCAGTAAAATTGGTCATTCTTACTCATTCTTATAAACAAGAAACCAAAAGAATTCATCAATATTTGGTACAATTGGCAGGAAATCAGAAATGTCCGATTCTGCATTTAAGTACAGAGGCTAATAAAGAAGTTTTCCATAAAGCACTTTATGTAGAAAATTCGAGCGTGAACATTCATGTAAAAGATGTTCAGGATTTCTTAAGCGCCAATTTCTCTTTCGAAATCGTAAGCCAAACTGCCAGTTTTGAAGACGACTACGAAAACGTTGCTCCATTCTTATCAGAAGCCATTTCTAAACATAATATTGATATGTTGGTAGAAACGAGAAAAGGCGAGAAAATCAAATTTAAAAAATCAAAAAAAGAAAATGTCAATGAAAAATTAGGACTTCCTGTTCTTTCATTGTACGAAGAGATGGTTTAAGAGTCTGAGATTCTAAGCTACTAAGACACTAAGTTTCTAAGTTTTTTAATTCTTAGGATCTTAGAAACTTAGAATCTTAGCCTCTCAAAAATTATTAATTTAAAACCGAAAATATGTTGTTAAAGAAAAGAATACCAATGAAGTACGTTCTCGGGAAAATTAAAGTAGAAATTGTTTTAGTGTTGGCTTACACCATACTATTTGAAATTTTTCATCATTATTTCATCAATTTGCCTGTAGATATCCCAATTGCCATTCCGACCATGATCGGAACCATTATTTCCTTATTATTAGCCTTTAAGTCCAATCAGGCTTATGACAGATGGTGGGAAG
>NZ_DHEI01000135.1:55163-61178 GCF_002399805.1 Flavobacterium sp. UBA4854 | reverse complement strand
GAAGGCTTAATTAGCGAAGAAGAAATCAGATACATCAAGAACCACCAGAACGTTCCAAATGCAATTTTGATGCTGCATGCAAGAGATTTAAGAACTGCTAAAAACGAAAAGAAAATCAACATGTATCAGCAGGTTGAAATCGATAATACTTTATCTAGATTATGTGATGAAATGGGGAAATGTGAGCGAATTAAAAACACGATTTTCCCAACAACATATAGTATGTACATTAGATTGACTCTGTGTTTGTTTATTTTCCTATTGCCTTTCGGATTAACGAGTGTTTTAAGCTGGTTTGCAATTCCGCTGATTACTGCGATTGGAGCAGCTTTCTTTTTGATCGAAAGAATGGCGATTCATTTGCAAGATCCGTTCGAAAATAGACCTACAGATACGCCAGTTACTGCAATTGCAAATACAATTGAAAAAAATATTAAGCAAATGCTAAACGAATATCAAAGTGAATTTGATATTCTTAAAGAATTTGACTTAAAAGACGAACCTAAGAAAGTCGAAAAGGACGCTTATTTTGTCTTATAACTATTTAATTTTGGTCTTGAGTTAATTGTTGGTTGGACAGTGAGTAGTTGCGCTGTCCAATTTTTTTGTTATTTAAACACATAGTTTTGTCATTTCGACTGAAAGGAGAAATCACACAAGAAATTCTACAAAGAATAGATAACCTCATGGTTTGTCATTTCGACGTAAGGAGAAATCTCCACAAGTAACTCCGTAACAATTTTCCAATCTTTGCCGAGCTTCTCATGGAGATTTCTCCTTACGTCGAAATGACAAATGTTACGTTGATTATTGGAGCTTTACAATTGCTTTGCCAATTTCAACATTTTATATCGCCAATTTTTGTCGAACCATTAATGTGATTTCTCCTTACATCGAAATGACAATATTGCGTTGATTTTTTAGAATCTAGAGTTGCTTCGCCAGCCTTCCCAAGGTCTGAATTGCAGATCTCAATTCATTAGACCAAGGCAGTCCGAAACTCAATCGCATACAATTTGAAAATTGATTTTGAAAAGAAAAAATCCTTCCCGGAGCGATACTAATATTATGTTTAAGCGCTAAATGGTAAAAAGCGGCTGTATCGATTTTTTTATCCAATTCGACCCAAAGAAAAAATCCACCTTGAGGTTGGCTCACTTTAGTCCCCGCAGGAAAAGATTCTAAAACGGTATTGATGTAATTGGTACAGTTTCGATTCAAAATTTGGCGAATTTTTCTCAGATGATTTTCGTAACGGCCATTTTTCAAGAAATCTCCAACAACTTCATGTGTAATGGTAGAATTGGAGATCGTATGGTACAATTTGGTTCTCAGAACTTCTTTTTTAAACTTCCCTGGAGAAACCCAACCCACACGATAGCCTGGTGCCAGACTTTTAGAAACCGAACTGCAGCACAAAACGATACCGCTTTCGTCATACGTTTTACAGTTTGTCGGACGGCTTGTTCCAAAATACAAATCACCGTGAATATCATCTTCAATTAGCGGAACATTATAAAAATCCATTAAACGGACGATTTCCTTTTTATGTTCGTTTGGCAGCATGCTTCCCGACGGATTACTGAAATTACTCATCAAAACACAGGCTTTTACTTTCTTTGTAGAAAGCGTTTTTTTAACTGCTTCAATTTCAATTCCTGTTGTCATATTGGTTGGAAGTTCCATTACGTACAAACCCAATGATCTCGCCAATTGCAGAATTCCAAAGTAGACTGGACTTTCAGTAATGATAGTGTCTCCTGGTTTTGTCAGCGTTAATAAACAATCTGAAATGGCCGAAATACAACCTGGAGTCGTTATAATATCATCTTCAGTCAAAGAACCTCCCCAAGTAAACGACCAACGTGCAATTTCTTTTCTTAAATTACTATTTCCTTCAATTTCCTCATAACTCGTTCCGCTGTTTGGAAGTTGACGCATGGCTTGAACCATTCCTTTATTCAGTTTCGCAATCGGAAGTAATTCATTTGACGGAAAACCAAGCGAAAGCATCGTAATATCTTTTTTACGCATATCGCCATAAACCAAATCCACCAAATCCTCGCGTTCGATATTTTCAAGTGTTAAAAGCGGTTTGCTTGCTGATGGTTCTGGGATTGTTCTAGCCGAAATATTGCTTACATAATAACCCGATTGTGGTCTTGATTCGATCAAAGAACGACTTTCAACTTCGTAATATGCTTTACTTACCGTGCTCATGCTATAACCTGTTTCAGCACAGACTTCTCGTATAGATGGCAGTTTGTCGCCTACATTTAAAAGTCCTGATTTGATCTGTTTTTCGATGAGGTCAGCAAATTGAAGATATAAGTAATTCGAATTTTTCATAAAAAAAATAAAACTGTTATGCTGCAATTTACAAAAACTGTATCTGTATTGCTGTTTTATTTTTAAGAAATTTGCGTCATCAAAAGAAAACAATTCAAAAGCAATTTTGTGAAAACAACAAAGTATTATATCGCGGCGATTTCAGCCTTTATTACGTGGGGACTTTTCAGTTTGGTTTTAAAGCCAATTCATGAATATCCTTCATTAGATATTTTGTTTTTTCGTGTTTTTAGTTGTGCTGGTTTAATGCTTTTAATTGCTTTTTTGTTTAAAAGAAAACAAATAAAAGAAACGATTGAGATTTTTAAAGCGTTATCAAAATCAGAAAAAAGAAAATCGGTTCTGCTGAATATTGGCGGAAGTGTTTTTTTGATGGCAAACTGGTTCACCTTTATTTATGTGGTTAATCATGTGAGTGTAAAAGCAGCTTCTCTGGCATATTTGGTTTGTCCAATTTTAACGACATTATTGGCTTATTTTATACTGAAAGAAAAACTGCTAAAAACACAATGGCTTTCTGTCGGATTAAGTATTTCGGGATGCATATTGCTCTCATACACCGATATAATGGATATGTTTTTCAGTATTATTATAGGGCTTACTTATGCTGCTTATTTAGTAAGTCAACGTGCTAACAGAGGTTTTGATAAGTTTATTGTTTTGACTTTTCACATTACATTGTCAGCTTTGTTTTTATTACCGTTTTATCCGGTTTTTGGGGGACCGGTTCCAACGGAATTTAAGTTTTATCTCTGCATTGAAACCATTGCAATTGTATTTACTATAATTCCGTTATTTCTCAATTTATATGCACTTTCAGGAATCAACTCTTCAACAGTTGGAATGTTATTAAACATTAATCCGATGATTGCATTTGGTTTGGCGGCCTTTTTTTTCAAAGAAAATATTACGCCTTTGCAGATTACAGCATACGGTATCATTTTTACCGCAGTGTTAGTTTTTAATTCGCATCATATTTTTGCCATAAAGCAAAAAATGACTTCAATATCCAAGGGTTCTTAATTTCTTAGTTTTCATATTTTTTATTGGTTTAAAATCGAAAATTATAAGAACCTTAACAGGATGTTTAAACAGGAATGAGTATTTTTCATTCCTGTTTTTTTATGCAATAAACTGAAAAAATATTTAGCCACAGATTGTACAGATTAAAAGGATTGCATTCTTTATGTGAAAAATTGCTACCACGAATTCCACTAATTTTCACGAATTAAATTATTTTTAGAATAGGGAATAAAATTTGTGAAAATTAGTGGAATTCGTGGCGAAAAAATCATTTAAATCTGTGCAATCTGTGGCTAAAAAAAAACTATTTCCAAACCGAATATTGTTGATATGAAAAATACCAAACTTCAAGCCTTTACTCCGTTATTTTATTTAGTGTGGTCAGATGATTTACTGACACAAAAAGAGTTTACAACCTTAAAAGAGTTTATAAATTCGCTAAATGTTTTGTCTCAAGAAGAAAAAGAATATTTACTTTCTAAAGTAGATATTTCAAATCCGCCTTCGCGAAATGAACTCACACAATGGAAATTGGATATTGAAAAAAGCATTCAGGATAAATCTTCTGTTAAGTCGATTTTTGATATTGCAAGAGCACTTTCGGGAATCGATTTGGATTTAACACCTGTAGAATCCGATTTCAAAAAGCTAGAAAATGACTTGGGAATTTTGGGCGAAGAAGCACTTCAAAACTTTAAAACCAAAGCGGATTCTTTTACAGCCAATTCTCATACGGACGCTAGTTTTGACATTCAGAAAATCACTCAACTTTTAGACGGAAAAGAAGCTGCCATAATTGAAAGAGTTAAATCTGTGATTTCGAGACCTGAATTTGCATATGAAACGTCTACCGATATTAATGTTTTTAGACAAACCGTTTACAAATGGTGCAAAATTCTAGCCGATGAAAATTTAGGAAGCATGGCTTATCCAAAAGAATATGGCGGAGGAGGAAATATTGAAGATTATTTCGCCATCATGGAAACGCTGAGTTATCACGATTTAAGTTTGGTAATTAAATTTGGTGTTCAGTTTGGACTTTGGGGAATGAGTGTGCAATCGTTAGGAACAGAAAAACATTATGCTAAATATTTAAAAGATATTGGTTCGTTGAAACTTCCTGGCTGTTTTGCCATGACCGAAACACATCACGGATCGAACGTAAAAGGTCTAGAAACTACAGCAACTTACAATCATAACGATCAGACTTTTACCATTCATACGCCAAATAAAAATGCTCAAAAAGAATATATTGGCAACGCAGCTGTTCATGGACAAATGGCAACGGTTTTTGCTAAATTAATTATTGACGATCATGATTATGGCGTAAATGCTTTTGTGGTTCCGTTACGCGATCCAAACGGAAATGTGTTAAACGGAGTAACAATTGGCGATTGCGGTCATAAAATGGGATTAAATGGCGTAGATAATGGAACAATAAGTTTTGATAATGTGGTGATTCCGAAAGACAATATGCTGGATCGCTTTGCTTCAGTAAATGATAAAGGCGAATTTGAAAGCCCGATTCCGAGTGATAATAGACGATTTTTCACGATGTTAGGAACTTTGGTTGGAGGAAGAATCGGAATTCCGCGTTCGGCTTTAGCTGCAGCTAAATCAGGATTAACAATTGCCATTCGCTACAGCGATCAAAGAAGACAATTTGGCCCAGAAGGAGGTTCTGAAGTTCCTATTTTAAATTACAGAATGCATCAGCGTCGATTATTGCCACCCTTAGCTAAAACGTATGCAGTTCATTTTGCACTTCAATATTTAACGAGTAGATTTTTAAACAGAACCGAAGCTGAAATGCAAGAAATCGAAGCATTGGCAGCAGGAATGAAATCGTATTCTACATGGAGTACGAGAGATATTCTGCAAGAATGTAGAGAAGCTTGCGGAGGAAAAGGCTATTTGTCTGAAAATAGAATAGATGCGCTTAAAAATGATACTGAAATTTACACCACTTTTGAAGGAGATAATACCGTTTTAATGCAATTGGTAGCTAAAAACAGATTAGCAGAATTCAGAAAGTCATTTGGAGAAATGGGTTCGTTGGGAATTATCAATTATGTATACGAAAATGCCAAAACAGCAATTGCAGAGAAAAACCCAATTGCAACCCGTAGAACAGAAGACGAACATTTGTTAGATGGAGAATTTCATCTTCAGGCATTTGTTCATCGAGAAAAAACAATTTTGGCTTCAGCAGCTAGACGTATCAAAAAATTGATTGATGGAGGATTAGAACCTTATGATGCTTTCAACGTTGTGCAACATCAAATGATTGATGTGGCCGAAGCATATTTGGAAAGAATAGTTTTAGAGCAATTTCAAATCGCAATAAAAGCAGTTGAAGACGAATCTTCGAAAGTTATTTTGACGAAATTGAATCAGTTATATGCGCTTTCGCAGATAGAAAAAAACAAAGGTTGGTATCTTGAAGACGGTTATATGGAAGCAGTAAAAACCAAAGCAGTCCGTAAAATGGTAAATCAGCTTTGTTGGGATATTCGTCCAGACGCTGTGGCTCTCGTAAATGCTTTCAATATTCCAGAAAGTTGTTTAGCGGCGCCTATTGCGCTTTAGTTTTATATAGTATAGCAGAGCTTTGTGAAATTTTGAAACCTTCACAAAGCTTTT
>NZ_DHEI01000135.1:50174-54977 GCF_002399805.1 Flavobacterium sp. UBA4854 | reverse complement strand
ATTTTTGGTTAATTATAACCACTGTCAAAATAATTCATTTTTTATATTTTCGCTTTGCTATATTTGTAATTCCTTTATATTAAAATCGCTTTGAAAAAATATTACTTATTTCTGTTTTTTATTTTAAACCTTCCACTTTTTGCATCGGAGAGTACAGATGTTATTTTGAAAGAATTAAACGAAGCGATTAAAAATAAACAGTATTACGTAAAGATTAAAGAAGAGCGAATTCTGAATTTCAAGAAGATAAAATCGGATAATCTTACGAAAGAGCAAGAGTATAATTATAACAAAACACTTTATTTTGAATATCAGAAACTAAACTCAGATTCTGCAATTCAATATGTAAAAAAGAACATCAAAATTGCCGAAGAACTTCAAAATAAAGAACTTTTAGATTTAGCGCAATTGCAATTGGTAACACTTTATTCTTCTTCTGGAAAATACCGTGAATCTGAAGCAATTTTAAAAAGCATTAATAAAAAAAGTCTCCCTGCTTCTTTACTTCCAAATTATTATATTTCGTATCGTGAATTTTTTGAACATTATGCGGCTAATAGTTATAGTCCTGAATACAGAAAACAGATTGGGAGTTATCGTGATTCATTATTAAGTGTTCTAAAACCAAATACGTTAGAATATCAAATTAATAGAATCCAGCAAGATATTTTTATTGATAAAAAATACAATGATCCCAAAAAGCAGTTATTAGCTTTATTGAATAAAACAAAAGAAGAAAGTCCAGACTATGCAATGATTACCTATTTGTTAGGAAAAATAGGCGAAGCTACGCATGACTTAGAAGCTAGAAAAAGATACTACGCACTTTCTGCCACTTCAGATATTAAAAATGCCAATAAAGACAATGCTTCACTTCAAGAGTTGGCTTTAGTTTTTTACGAAATTGGAGATGTCGATATGGCTTATAAACTCACACAATCTGCGATTGAAGATGCATTATATTGCAATGTTCAGTTTCGAACTTTGTTGATGTCAGAAGTATATTCGATCATTAATACAGTTTATCAGGAACGTGAAGCGCAACGAAAAAGTGAATTACAGATTTATTTGCTTTGCATCAGTTTGCTTTCTCTGTTTTTACTAGTTGCAATTATTTACGTTTACAAACAAATGAAAAAGGTTTCTAGAATTAGAAGCGAACTTTATGAAACCAGTCAGAAACTAGCAGAGTTAAATAAAGATATTACTGAAACAAACAAGCAGTTGCAAGAAAGCAATCTGCAATTGTCTGAATCTAATTTGGTTAAAGAAGAATATATTGCACATTTCTTCAGTCTTTGCTCAACTTACATTAACAAACTAGAAAATTATCGCATTAGTTTAAACAAGAAAGCAACAGCAAAACAATTCGACGAAATTTACAAAATATTAAAATCAACTACTTTGGTTGATAACGAGCTAGAAGAATTATACAAAAACTTCGATATTATCTTTTTAAACCTATATCCAACATTTGTCAAAGATTTCAATGCTTTATTAATTCCAGAAGAGCAAATCGTTTTAAAGCAAAATGAATTACTAAATACAGAACTTCGAATTTTTGCTTTAATCAGACTCGGAATTACGGACAGTGTTAAAATAGCAGCATTTTTGCGTTATTCTTTAAGCACAATTTACAACTATCGCACAAGAGCTCGAAATAAGGCCGCAGTTTCGCGAAATGATTTCGAAGAAATGGTCATGAAAATTGGCTCAATGGCTTTGAAAGCGTAAATGTTTATTTCAAAATCACTACTTTTTTTAAGGTGTTTTTTGTTTTAAGTATTTTAAAACCAACCAATTGATTTTTTAAACCACTACTTTTTTCTGTCTAAAAATGTAACTTGTACGATAACGTTTTAGTTTTACAATATGATAGAAAAGTTTTTATATAGACTTTATAATATTATCTAACTAATGCTTTAATTATTACTGTTATGTTAAAAAACGTTAAAACAATTGTTGTTTTACTTTTACTGAGTTCTTTGGGAGCAAATGCTCAGAATAAAGTTCCAGTTTATCTAGATGATAAAAAACCGATTGAAGAGCGCGTAGAAGATGCGCTTAAGCGAATGACAACTGATGAGAAAATTGCCATGATTCATGCGCAGTCTAAATTTAGTTCTCCAGGTGTAAAACGTCTTGGAATTCCCGAAAACTGGATGACTGATGGACCACACGGAATTCGTACAGAGGTAAAATGGGACGAATGGGATCAAGCTGGATGGACAAACGATTCTTGTATTGCTTTTCCAGCGCTTACAGCACTTTCATCTACATGGAACAAAGAATTGGCTTCTTTATATGGTAAATCTATTGGAGAAGAAGCACGTTACCGTAACAAAAATGTATTATTAGGACCTGGTGTAAATATTTATAGAAGCCCATTAAACGGTCGTAACTTCGAATATATGGGAGAAGATCCGTTTTTGGCATCTAAAATGGTTGTTCCTTATATTAAAGGTGTTCAAGCAAATGGAGTTGCAGCTTGCGTAAAACATTTCGCTTTAAATAATCAAGAAACAAATCGTAACTCGGTTAACGTAATCGTTGACGACCGTGCATTGTACGAAATTTATCTTCCTGCTTTTAAAGCTGCAGTTCAAGAAGGTGATGTTTGGTCAATTATGGGAGCTTACAACAAATACAAAGGACAGCAATGTTGCCACAACGAATATTTATTAAACGATATTCTTCGCGGAGAATGGGGCTTTAAAGGAGTTGTAGTTTCAGATTGGGGTGGAGTTAGTGATACTAAACAAGCTATTCACAATGGTTTGGATATGGAATTCGGTTCTTGGACAAATGGACTTTCTTGGGGAACAAGTAATGCATATGATAACTACTATTTAGCAAAACCATATGCAGAAATGATCAAAAAAGGAGAAGTTGGAACTAAAGAATTGGACGAAAAAGTACGTCGCATTCTACGTTTATCTTTCCTAACTACAATGGATAGAAACCGTCCTTTTGGATCTTTTGGAACTGAAGAGCATGCTTTGGCTGGCCGTAAAATTGCTGAAGAAGGAATCGTTTTATTACAAAACAACAACAATATTCTTCCAATCAATCTTTCTAAAACCAAAAAGATTGCTGTAATTGGAGAAAATGCGATTAAAATGATGACAGTCGGTGGAGGAAGTTCTTCGCTTAAAGCAAGATACGAAATCACGCCACTTGAAGGTTTAAAGAAAAGAATCGGAAACCAAGCTGAAATTGTTTATGCAAGAGGTTATGTAGGAGATCCTACAAGTAATTACAATGGAGTTATTGCTAAAGTAAGTTTGGAAGAGAAACGTTCTCCAGCTGAATTGACTGCAGAAGCTTTAAAAGTAGCTAAAGATGCTGATATTGTTCTTTTTATCGGAGGATTGAACAAAAGCGAAAACCAAGATGACGAAGGACATGATCGTAAAGAGTTGAATTTATCATATGGTCAGGATAAATTAATTAGCGAATTAGCGAAAGTAAATAAAAACATTGTTTTTGTAAATATTTCTGGAAATGCAATTGCAATGCCTTGGATTAAAGAAGTTCCAGGAATTGTTCAGGGATGGTTTTTAGGAACTGAGGCAGGAAATGCTTTAGCAAATGTTTTGGTTGGAGATGTAAATCCTTCTGGAAAATTATCCTTTACTTTCCCAGTAAAATTATCTGATAACGGAGCTCATGCCTTAGGAGAATTTCCTGGTGGCGATGACGTAAAATACAACGAAGGAATTTTTGTTGGATACCGTTGGATTGACAAAAACAAAATCAAACCATTGTTCTCTTTTGGACACGGTTTAAGCTACACTACTTTTGCTTACGGAAAAGTAACAGCTGACAAAAAACAAATTAACGAAGGAGATAAAATTACATTCTCAGTTAACGTAAAAAATACAGGAAGCAGAGAAGGATCTGAAGTAGTACAATTGTACATTACTGATGTAAAATCTTCATTGCCTCGTCCGATAAAAGAATTAAAAGGTTTTGAGAAAGTTGCTCTTAAAGCTGGAGAAGAAAAAACAGTAACGTTTACAATTGATAAGACGGCTTTAAGTTTCTTCGATGACAAAAAACATGACTGGGTTGCAGAACCTGGTGATTTCGAAGCAATTATTGGTGCTTCATCAACAGATATAAAATCTAAAGTGAAATTCTCACTTAAATAAGTTTTTTATTTCTAAAATTGGTTGGTTTGTAAAGCTGCAAGTGTAAAAATTTGCAGCTTTGCTTTTGTCTTAAAATTTTAGATGTACAAACAAAATATTAGAAGTTTTGCTTTAATAATAAAAATCAAATTTTGAAAATGAAACGAATACTACTATTTACATTTGGTTTTGTCATGTTCCAGAACCTTTCAGCACAGAGTCTGAACAAAATGCAATGGTTTAATGAACCTGAAAAATGGGAAATTAAAAATAATGCATTGATTATGAATGTTACCGCAAATAGCGATTACTGGAGAATTTCGCACTACGGATTCACGGTGGATGATGCGCCTTTTTACTACGCCAATTATGGTGGAGAGTTTGAAGCAAAAGTAAAACTGACTGGAAACTACATCGCTCGTTTTGATCAGATGGGTTTGATGATTCGTATAGACGAGAAAAATTACATCAAAACAGGAGTGGAGTTTGTAGACGGAAAATTTAATGTCAGTACCGTTGTAACACACGATAAAAGCGATTGGAGCGTAACAACTTTAGATAAAGTGCCTCCTTTTATTTGGATTAAAGCCGTACGACGATTAGATGCCGTTGAAATATTCTATTCTTTTGATGATAAAAACTATATCATGACCAGAAATGCGCCTTTACA
>NZ_DHEI01000135.1:42448-49880 GCF_002399805.1 Flavobacterium sp. UBA4854 | reverse complement strand
ATCAATCTAACTTAACCTTAAACCAAAAAAAAATGAGTTCAATTTCATCTGATATTAAACCAAAAAAACATTACGAAATTCTAGACGGACTGCGTGGAGTTG
Organism: Flavobacterium sp. UBA4854; assembly: GCF_002399805.1. Lineage (NCBI taxonomy): Bacteria > Pseudomonadati > Bacteroidota > Flavobacteriia > Flavobacteriales > Flavobacteriaceae > Flavobacterium > Flavobacterium sp. UBA4854. The sequence continues at coordinate 49,778 of NZ_DHEI01000135.1, read as the reverse complement.
CAGCTATTTTAGTTGTTGCTTTCCATATTTTTGAAGCCTTTGCAGGCGGAAACCGTTTTAAACAAATTATAAATCACGGATATCTTGCGGTAGATTTCTTTTTTCTTTTATCAGGATTTGTTGTCGCTTATGCATATGACGATCGTTGGGGTAAAATGGGACAATGGGAATTCTACAAACGCCGTTTAATTCGTTTACAGCCAATGGTAATTCTAGGGATGATCATTGGGGCTATATTTTACTATTTTCAAGCTTCAGACGCATTATTTCCAATGATTGCGGGAATGGAAGTCTGGAAAGTTATTTTAACTATGGTAATAGGTTTTACACTTTTACCAATTCCACCTTCATTAGAAATTAGAGGTTGGGGAGAAATGCATCCTTTAAATGGACCGGCATGGTCGCTTTTTTTCGAATATATTGCAAACATCTTGTACGCCTTAATCTTTCGTAAATTTTCGAATAAAGTAATGTCGGTCTTTGTATTAATATTTGCCGGGTTGCTAATTAATTATACAGTTTTCGGATCAAAAGGAGACGTAATTGGCGGTTGGTCATTGAATTTGGAGCAAATGAATGTCGGTTTTACGCGTTTATTATATCCGTTTTTTGCTGGAGTATTACTTTGTCGTCTAGGAAAACTTATTCATGTAAAAAATGCCTTTTGGATTTGCAGTATTTTAATCACGATTGTTTTGGCACTGCCAAGATTTGGAGACGAAAATAGTCTTTGGATAAATGGTTTATACGAATCAATCTGTATTATTTTAATTTTTCCGCTTATTGTGGCAATTGGAGCAGGAGGAGAGATTAAAAATGAATTTTCATTAAAAATATGTAAGCTTCTAGGAGACATTTCGTATCCAATTTACATTACGCATTATCCGTTAATTTATTGGTTTACAGCTTGGGTTGTAGATAATAAAGTTAGTATGGAAAATGGATATTTAGAAGGAATTGGAGTTTTAATTGTGACCATAATATTAGCTTTCGTATGCTTAAAACTATACGATGAACCAGTTAGAAAATGGCTTGTAAATAAATTTCAAAAAAGAAAAGTTTCTTTACAGTAAAAAGAGGCAAAGATTCAAAGAAATAAGGTACAGAGCTGAAAAACTTTATTCCTTTGCAACTCTGAACCTAAAAATAATGAATTTCTAAATTTTGTTAGTTATAGATATTCAAAAAGGGATAAACTTAATTGTTTATCCCTTTCTTATTTATTTTTGAAACCCGAATGTAGAAATGTAAAATTACATTGCAGAGGTTCGCTCTTTCAAAAACAATAATGATTCAATTATTGCAATTCATAAAAATTTCTCTTTCCAATTTTGATTTTTGTTTCTTTTTCTAATAAAATCAATTCGTTTGGATTTATAATTTTCTCATTATTGATTTGAACCGCACCACTTTCAATTAATCTTCTATTAGCTGATTTTGTTATATCATTTTTAATGAATGCACAAAGATTAATCAAAGTCATTTTATTGGTTTGATTTTCTAAAGAAGAAATCGAAACAGGAATAAATGATTTTGATGCTGCATTTTTACTTTGAAATTGATTAATGAAAAATTGTTCTGCTTGTTCTGCTTCATTTTGATTATGGTATTGGCTGATGATATTTTTAGCAATTAGTTTTTTAATATCCATCGGATTTTCTTTCTCTAATCTTTTCTTGATTTCTTCTTTTTCTTCGAATGAAAAATTGGTTGTCAATTCTAAAAATTCTAAAATAAGAGCGTCAGGAATCGACATCGTTTTACCAAACATTTCATTTGGTTCATCAATTAAACCAATTGTATTATGAAGCGATTTACTCATTTTTTCCTTTCCATCCAATCCCTTAAGTAAAGGCATGCACATCACAATTTGTCCCGAAAGTTTAAAACTTTCCTGTAACTGTCTTCCCATAGTGCAGTTAAATAATTGGTCAGTTCCGCCCATTTCGATATCAGCATTAATTTTAACCGAATCAAAACCTTGCAAAATTGGGTAAACCAATTCATGCATTGCAATTGGTGTATTCTCGCTAAAACGCTTATTAAAGTCATTTCGATGCATCAATTGTGCAACCGTCACATTTGACATAATCTGGATCACTTCAGAAAAAGGAAGTTCGTCCAGCCATTCTGAGTTGAAAACAATTTTGGCCTTTTCAACATCAATAATTTTAGACAATTGCGAAATGTAGGTTTCTGCGTTGTGCTGTACTTCTTCAATACTTAAAGGTTTTCGGCTTTTATTTTTTCCAGTCGGATCACCGATTCTAGCCGTAAAACTTCCAACAACAATTACAATTTGATGTCCTAAATCTTGAAATTGTTTCAGTTTTTTAAGCACAACAGCATGCCCCAAATGCAAATCTGGAGCAGTTGGATCAAAACCCAGTTTAATAATTAATTTTCTGTTTTCTTTTTTAGCTAGGTTTAATTTTTCTTCTAAGCCATTTTCGGGAAGAAAGATGGCAGCATTTTCTTTTAATTTTTGAATTGTTTCCATTTTTTTGAAAATAAAAAAGCCCGGACGAAATGCCCGGGCTTTAAGGTTTATATAATTTATCTATTTAATTTACAGTCGTGAATACGTTGAATTATATGCATAGCCTATCCGAGCAGATATTATTGCATAATAATAAGTGCTGAAAAAAGGAAGACGTAATATGCTGTTCAAGAATTTCATATCGACTGCAAAGATAAATGTTTTATAGTAACTTTTAATTCATTGGACGAATAATAAAATCTAATTTGATCTGCTTTAATCTGTATAAATCTGCGTAAAAAATTGATGTGCAAAAGTATTTCACGCTCCCGATAACTATCGGGATTAAAAGATTTCAGCAGATTTACACAGATTTGCATTTAAACCTGTATTATAGAAAACAACAAAGGTTCAAAGGAAAAACTTTGTCCCTTTGAACCTCTGTTACTTTGTATCTTAAAAAATTATTCTAAAACTAATTGACCTAGAGCCTCTTTAGTAAAACCTTTTAATTCGTCAGTTTTTCCTGCTTTGATTTTAGCCACCCAATTTGGATCAGATAAAAGAGGTCTTCCCACGGCAACCAAATCAAAATCGCCTCTGTCAAAACGTCTGTTTAATTCGTCTAAAGAAGTTGGTTGTGAACTTTCGCCAGCAAATGCTCCGAAGAAATCGCCAGAAAGTCCCACAGAACCTACCGTAATAGTTGGCGCTCCAGTTACTTTTTTAGCCCATCCTGCAAAATTCAAATCAGAATCCTCGAATTCTGGTTCCCAGAAACGACGTTGCGAAGCATGAATAATATCAACTCCAGCATCAACAAGAGGAGTAAGCCAAGCTTCTAATTCTTGCGGATTTTTAGCCAATTTATAGTTGTAATCAGAAGGTTTGAATTGAGAAAAACGCATAATTACAGCAAAGTCATTTCCAACTTGCTTTCTCACTTCTTTTATCACTTCAATAGCAAAACGATTACGTTCAGGAAGTGTTTTTCCTCCATAGATATCTTCACGTAAATTTGTTTCAGCTCTAAAGAATTGGTCAATTAAATAACCGTGTGCACCGTGAATTTCAACAGTGTCAAAACCTAATCTTTTAGCATCAGCAGCTGCTTTACCAAAAGCAAGAATAGTTTCTTCAATATCTTTTTCAGACATGGCAACACCATTTCTAAAATCAGGACGGTTTAATCCAGACGGACCTTCAAAAGGAACCGGCGGAACCCATCCCGAGTGGTGATTGTCCATAATTCCCATATGCCAGATCTGCGGTCCCATTTTTCCGCCCGCAGCATGAACTTCATCAATAACTTTTTTCCATCCGTTTAAAGCCAAATCGCCATAAAAGTGAGGAACATTAGCATCATTAGAAGAAGATTTTCTGTCAATAACAGTTCCTTCAGATAAAATTAAACCAACTTCACCTTCAGCTCTTTTTTGGTAATAAGCTGCCACTTCATCAGTTGGAACTCCGTTAGGAGAAAAAGAGCGCGTCATTGGCGCCATTACGATTCGGTTTTTCAGATTTAACGTCTTTAAGTTAAACTCAGAAAAGAGGTTGTTTGTACTCATAGTAATTTTACAAATTAGATTGAATTAATTTACTAAGTGCTTCAAAGGCACCTTCGTTACGTTTATAATAAGTCCATTGACCAACACGCTTGGCTTCAATAAAACCAGCACGCTGCAAAATAGACAGGTATTCGGATACTGTGGATTGCGTCAAACCAGCTTTGGCTTGAATCTGCCCAACGCAGACACCATGCTCAAATCCAGCATGTTCTAGTTGTCCCGGAAAGTTAATTTCGGGCTCTTTTAGCCATTCCAGCATTTGTAATCTGGACTTGTTGGATAATGCTTTAAATATTTCTATCGTTTCCATGATGCAAATATATCGACTTTTCCCGATATATGGATTTAAAGAAAAGTATTTGGGATAATTTTATGATTAGGAAGGACAAATGAAGAAGAATTTGATAAAGAAAATTTATATTTGTTTTTTATAATCTCATTGAGATATGCAGTTTTGTATGCTCATTTTATGTCATTTCGACGAAGGAGAAATCTCCACAAGTAACTCCGCAACGAATGTCTAATCTTTGTAGAGCTTCTCGTGAAGATTTCTCCTTCGTCGAAATGACAAACTAGTGTGTTGATTATGAGATTAAAACAAACCCCGAATAAACAAAACTTAATCATTATGAAAAAAACTTTACTTATTGCTACATTTTTATGCTGTGTAATCACCAATTCGAAAGCTCAAGTTGTAGGTGTAGATGTTGGAAATATTGCACCAGAAATTGATCTTCCAGACACAAAAGGAGAAAAAATTGCACTTTCTTCTTTAAGAGGAACTTTAGTTTTAATTGACTTTTGGGCTTCTTGGTGCGGGCCTTGCATTAAAGAACAGCCATTATTAATAAAACTGAATAATGCTTATCCAGATAAATTATCGATTTACGGAGTTTCGATGGATACGAAAAAGCCATTATGGACTGGAGCAATCGCAAAAGGGAAGTTGCCTTGGACAAATGTTAGTGATTTAAAATACTGGCAATCTCCAGTTGTTAGCGATTATATGTTGCAATCTGTTCCATTAAACTTTTTAATTGATAAAAACGGAATTATTTTAGCAAAAAACATTCACGGACAGGCGTTAGAAGCTAAAATTAAAGAGCTTTTAGAGGTGCAATAGATTTTCCTTAACCTCAAAGTGTTTCATCTAAAAGATTTTCTCTCGCAGATTTGGCAGATTGAGCAGATTTAAATTTTTATAAATAGAAGAAAAAATCTCCATAATCTGCCAAATCTGCGAGAGAAATAAAATTTTGCAATTGCAGTTAAAAACATAAAAGCCCAATTTAGATTGGGCTTTTAATTCTAAATTTTTAATTTTCTCTAAGACTCTTTAATTACTTTCTTTACACCTCCAAAACTAGTTTTCAGCATTTCTCTAATCTGAAACTGCGTTTTGTTTCCCGATGCGCTTTTCCAATCTTTGAGATCAAAAATATGAATTTGATCTGCGTAAGGATTTGTTAAAAATGAAATTCGTGAAATCGTATATTTATAGTATTTCAGTTCGTGCGAAACATGTCGATTTGGAACAACGATTAGAATGTTTTCCCAATTCAAGAAGTCTTTCGGAACGTCTTTTCTTTCTAATAATCCTAAAGATTCAAAAAAAGCGGTAATCTTCTGATCATTAAGTTTGTTAATCTTATGATCAAGGCTTTTAAAAGTACTTTGTAGTCTATTTTCGTTGATAATAGTACTCATCGTATAATTGCTTTTTATGATTTTAATATAAAATTACATCAAAAGAAAATCATTTTTGAATCTGAAGCCATTAGATTCATTCTAAATTTTAGAAACCGCTTTATAAGTATTTGTTATGAATGAGTTATCATGTTTTGATAAAATACTATTAATCTTTCTTTGTTAAAAGCTTTATTTTTATCGCTATTCGATTTTACTAACAACCAAACCTATGAAAACCAATTTTTTCTTGAGAACTATTATTTGTTTCTTAATTCTATTTTCAATTCCTGTTTTTGCACAGCGCAAATCGGACAGAGATCTTATTCTGATTGATAAAGATTGGCGCTTTTCGCTCGGTCATTTATATGACACAAAAAAAGATTTTGGTCACGCAGAAGGTTATTTTTCGTATTTGACCAAAACTGGATTTGCTGACGGACCTGCCGCAAAAGATTTTGATGATAGAGCTTGGAGAAAACTAGATTTGCCACACGATTGGGCAGTTGAACAGCCTTTTAACGAAAGCGCAAGTTTTAGTCACGGATTTAAAGCAGCAGGAAAAAACTATCCTGAAAAGAGTATTGGTTGGTATAGAAAGAAAATAACCATTTCGAATGAAGATTTGGGAAAAATTATTTCTCTAAAATTTGATGGCATTTTTAGAAATTCAAAAGTATTTTTTAACGGATTTTATTTAGGAACCGAAGAAAGCGGTTATAATGGTTTTAAATATGATGTAACGGCTTACATTAATTATGGCGGAGAAAATACAATCGTTGTTCGAGTTGATGCTTCGATGGAAGAGGGCTGGTTTTATGAAGGAGCAGGGATCTACAGGCATGTTTATTTGCAAAAAACAAATCCGCTTCATGTGGCACAAAATGGAACCTATGTAACTTCAGAAATTTCAAATGATAATGCTTTTGTTAATGCAGAAGTTAAATTGGAAAATAAAGGCCATTATAAAGGAAATGTACAAATAAGTCAAACTATTTTAAATGCTTCAGGAAAGCAAGTAGCAACGAATTCTGAAAATGTTTCGGCTCCAGAGTTTTACAAATCAAAAACATATTCATCAAAATTGAATGTCAAAAATCCGCTTTTGTGGGATATTGGTTCGCCTAATTTATATCAGTTAATTACAGAAATAAAAAGCGAAGGAAAAGTAATTGATGAGTATAAAACTTCGTTCGGAATCAGAACTATAAAATTCGATCCAGAAAATGGTTTTTTTCTTAACGGAAAACATGTAAAACTGAAAGGGACAAATAATCATCAAGATCACGCGGGAATAGGAACGGCGCTTCCTGATGAAATTCAGTATTATCGAATCGCTAAACTGAAAGAAATGGGTTCGAATGCCTATCGTTGTTCACATCATCCGCCAACGCCAGAATTATTAGATGCTTGCGATAAACTTGGAATGCTAGTTATTGATGAAACCCGTTTAATGGGAATAAACGATTATCATTTAAATGATTTGCAACGAATGATGGAACGAGATCGCAATCATCCAAGTATTTTTTGCTGGTCGGTTGGAAATGAAGAATGGCAGATCGAGGGAGGAATTACTGGTGAAAGAATTACCAAT